>NZ_JBGJZO010000020.1:0-5266 GCF_042610485.1 Paenibacillus oryziterrae
GCCTTAAGCTAATGGCTACTACTGCCTTCGCCATTCGGGACTTCAACCCTAGAGATAGCGCCCATGCTGGGCGCACTAAAAAAAAAGCAATGGGTGGGTTACACACCATTGCTTTTTGTGTAAAACATTAATGGCAGTAAAGCCACAGTCCCCTTAGAATAGATTAGTTAGGGATTTGTGTAACTTTTACCAAGTTAGTGGAACCGGAAGATCCTAGTGGAATACCAGCAGTAATTACTACCAGGTCGCCGCCTTTTACAAGACCGGAATCCAGACCGCCTTTAACTGCAGTGTCCAGAAGCTCGTCCGTCGAAGAAGCTTGATTGCCTTTAACCGGCGTAACACCCCATACCAGGGACAATTGACGCATAGTTCTGTCTTGAGTTGTAACTGCGATGATTGGTGACTTCGGACGGTATTTGGATACTACGCGTGCAGTGTGTCCGGTTACAGTCGAAGAAATAATTGCTTTCGCGTTCAAATCAAGGGAAGAAATAGCTACGGATTGGCTGATCGCTTCGGTAACAGTAGTTTCTTGAGCGATTTGTTGCTTCATGAAGATTTCACGGTATTGCAGAGCAGATTCTGCTTTTTCAGCGATACGGGACATCGTCAGTACAGATTCAACTGGGTATTTACCAGCAGCTGTTTCTCCGGAAAGCATGATTGCATCCGTTCCGTCAAAAATAGCGTTCGCAACGTCACTCGCTTCAGCGCGGGTAGGACGTGGGTTGCGTTGCATGGAATCCAGCATTTGAGTAGCTGTGATTACCGGTTTGCCGGCAACGTTACATTTTTGGATCATCAGTTTTTGCGCCAATGGCACATCTTCAGCCGGAATTTCCACACCAAGGTCACCACGAGCAACCATCAGGCCATCGGAAACCGCTAATATTTCATCAAGGTTGTCAACACCTTGTTGGTTTTCGATTTTGGAAATGATTTGAATGTGTTCTGCATTGTTTTTCTTCAGCAGCTCACGGATTTCGAGAACGTCGCTGGCTTTACGTACGAAGGAAGCGGCGATAAAATCGATGTCCTGTTCGATCCCGAAAAGAATGTCGTTGGTGTCTTTTTCAGTAATGCCCGGCAGGGAGATCGCTACTCCAGGTACGTTAACACCTTTTTTGCTCTTGATTGTGCCGCCGTTAACAATACGTGTCTTGATTTCAGTGCCTTGAACTTCTACAACAGTCAAACCAATGAGGCCGTCATCGATAAGGATGGTGGAGCCAACTTGTACATCATTGGGAAGGTCGCTGTAAGTGATCGAAATACGGTTTTGATCTCCAAGAATTTCTTCTGTGGTCAGTGTCAGATACTCATCCTGCACCAATTCAATCGGTTCTACTGCAAGCTTGCCTGTGCGAATTTCTGGACCTTTAGTATCGAGCAGAATTGCAACTGTTTTGTTCAGTTCTTGGGATGCTTGACGGATCGTTTTAATCCGTGCTCCGTGCTCCTCAAAATCACCGTGTGAGAAGTTCAGACGAGCCACATTCATACCGGCCAAAATCAATTTTTTTGTGTTCTCCAACGATTCACTTGCAGGACCAATCGTACATACAATTTTACTTTTCCGCATTAAGTTTTCCTCCGTTTTTTCGTTCTCTCTGTCTCACTTTTTCCAACTACAAAATCTACTATAACATCAATCGTTATCATAGGAACTTTGTCACACACGACATTGACTGCGCCCTTTTGAATATTACTGCAACTGAGCCATAAAATCAATGTTAACGCCACCTTTTAATGACAATAAAAGACGTTTTTTTTGCGTTTTCATGAAAAAAATAATATAACCCCGGCAGTTAGCCGAGGTTAGTATGTTACATTTATCTTCAATTCAGTCATAACCCTGAAATCAGGTTGGACAAGTGTGATTATATGTGCCAAAGTGCAAATCAAAAGTGCATGTTATTCTTCGTTCACCGTAGCAGCTTCGGCTGCTTCAAGCTCCTGTTGACCTTCTGTGAACTTGCCGATTTTGCGGAATTTAAGATACCTGTCCTCTTTAAGGGCATTGGAATCAAGACCCTCAAGTTCCTGAAGATGACGCCATACCGCATCCTTGACAGCGGCTGCTGTTGCCTCATAATCGCGGTGTGCACCGCCTCTTGGCTCTGGAATGATCTCCTCGATCACTTCCATCTCCAGAAGGTCTGCCGCCGTGATTCTCATCGCCTCAGCCGCCTGGTCCGCCTTGGACGCATCCTTCCAGAGAATGGAGGCCGCCCCGTTAGGAGAGATAACAGAGTAGATAGCATGCTCCAGCATCAGGACACGGTTGCCGACAGCCATAGCCAAGGCCCCGCCGCTTCCACCTTCACCAATGACCACGCAAATGACTGGAACGCCAAGCAGGGACATATCCCGCAGGTTCCGGGCTATCGCTTCGGATTGGCCTCTCTCCTCGGCTGTATTGCCGGGATAAGCGCCTTTTGTATCGATAAAGGTAACGATTGGACGTTTGAATTTGTCCGCCTGCTGCATAAGACGCAGCGCTTTGCGGAAGCCTTCCGGATGTGCGCTTCCGAAGAAACGCAGGATATTCTCTTTCGTATCCTTGCCTCGCTGCTGTCCGATAACTGTAACCGGAATTCCGCCCAGCTTGCCAATGCCGCCCACTACTGCCAAATCATCACCAAACAGCCGGTCACCATGCAGTTCAATGAAATCCGTGAAGATGAGATTCATCAGATCCATAGACGTAGGACGTCCGTGATGGCGGGCAAGATGCATTTTTTGGGATGGAGAGATATTAGAGTATACCTCCTCCTCCAACAAGCGGTAACGTTCTTCCAGCCGGGCAACTTCATCACTGAAATCAATCTGCTTCTCAGTCCCGAACTGTTTGAGCTCATCTATCTTTTTACGCATTTCAACCAGAGGCATTTCAAAAGGCAATTCTCCTGCCATCCTAAACGCCTCCTTTCACATTATGCAATTCCAAAAGTTTGGATAGTGTTGCGCGCATTTCCTTACGGTGCACGACAAGATCTAGCTGTCCGTGCTGCAGGTTAAACTCGGCGGTCTGGAAATCATCAGGAAGCTTCTGGCGGATGGTCTGCTCAATGACAATTCGTCCGGCAAAACCAAGCACCGCTCCCGGTTCTGCGATATTAATATCACCGAGACTCGCAAAGCTGGCAGATACGCCACCTGTAGTCGGATCAGTAATTACAGAAATATACAGTCCCCCCGCTTCATTGAAACGGGCTAAAGCCGCACTGGTCTTCGCCATCTGCATCAGACTGAGAATACTCTCTTGCATTCTTGCTCCACCGGAGGTTGAGAAGATAAGCAGCGGCAATCCCTGTTCAGTTGCCTCCTCGACGGCACGGGTAATTTTCTCCCCTACCACTGAGCCCATGCTGCCCGAGAAAAACTCAAAATTCATCACTGCTATGATCACAGGATGTCCGTTGATGACGCCCTGACCTGTAACCACAGCATCAGGTTGTCCGGATTTGAGGCGCTGCTGCTCAAGCTTGGATGCATAACCGGGGAATTGCAGCGGATCGACGGATGACATCTCGCTGTCGAACTCCACAAAGCCCTCCGGATCAAGCGTCATGGCAATACGCTCCATCGCGTTCAACCGCATGTGATGGCCACAAGACGGACATACCTTCAAATTCTTCTCCAGCTCTTTGCTGTACTGAATCGTACCGCATTTGGTGCATTTGCTCATGAGCCCTTCGGGAATTTCCCGTTTGGGGCGTTCTCCCTCAACCGGCCCGCCGCTCCGCTCGACACGCTCTGAAGGAATAGTCGCGTACTTTCGTTTTTTCTGAAATAAATCTTTGAACACAACCGCACCTCTTCAGCCGTTTATTTGCGTTATGCAGCTCGCTGCTGACATGACTGCTCTTGAATAATATGTAAATCAGGGATGCAGGATCAGATTGAGGACTTCCTGTACTTCCTCAAGCTCTCCCGAAGGAACCAGAATTTCAAATTGCTGCTTGGACATATTGATCGGACGGCATTTCACCATAAATCCTTCTTCCGTCAGCTTGCTCTGAATCATATCCGCCATTCTGGCGGTCGGCGCGATATAGATTACCGTCCACATGCCCTGCAAGGCCTCCCCCGTCTTAATACCCAGCCGTATCCCGTATAATGGAACCATGATAACACAGTTTTCTTTTTTCCCGCAACAGGGGAGATAAGGAGAGCTGTAGCCGGGGAACGCTCTTTTCGCAGGTATGAAAATGTCTTGATTTGCATTGAAACTTACTGTAACCATCATGTTTAAAAAAGAGGATACACCTTCGCGCCTTCGTGGCGGTGCGCAATTCTGGCGGATGCGGCGGCGGCTATTCCTGCAACGAGATCATCCAGAAATACATGAATCCGGCTGTCGTCATCGTTCAATTCACCGATAATCCCAAGCTTGATTTTATCCAAATATCCGAAGCCTGTCAGCCCTATCATTCCATACACACCCGTTATTCCAAGCGCAAGCGTTTCGTCGGCTCCATAAAGTGATTCATCAGCCTCCATCACTGCTTGAAGCGGCTGGGGAAGCAGCTTTTTCTCGGCGAGCTCATCCAGTGCAATCCCCGTCATTAAGGTGTACTGAACCTCTCTTTTACCCAAGACCGCTTTGACACTGGCGGTACACTCTTCACTTGATAGATCAGGATAATATGCCGATTGCAGCGTGTATACGATTCCGGCAATGGAAGAAATGGATACTCCTCTGCGCTCCAGCAAATCTGACGCCATTTGATAAGACATAAACATGCTCCTCTCCGCACCTGGTGCCTGTGGTTACCTAATGTATGCGGAGAAGAGCGAAAACGTTCTTATTTAATTCTTACTGTACCGGCACCAAGCATTTGTTCAATCTCATCCAATAGCTGCTGGGTGGGCTTGATCCGGTAGCTGTCGCTGAGCGCCAGCAGCTTCTGGCCGTTCTCGTAGAAGAGCAGGGTCGGCACGGTGCCCGGATGGCGGAGCAGCAGCTCCTTCAGCCGCGACAGCTGGGCAGCGTTCTCGGACTGCGGCGTGATCTTGATGAAGGCGCGCTGCCCGGCCGCGCTGCCTTGTGCCTCCGCACGCGGGGGAGCAGCTTCCCCGGCTTGGGCCGGGGCAGGCGCAGCCCCTGCGCGGTGCGGGCCATCCGCGGCGGCAACGCCCGCGGATGGTGCATGGGCCGCAGCGGGACGCGCTGCGGCCTGCCCGGAGGCGGCGCTGCGCTGCGCGCCGCCTGGTGCCCCCGCGCCTGCGGGGCGGGCTGAGCCCGCTCCGCGCTGCG
>NZ_JBGJZO010000020.1:5303-88719 GCF_042610485.1 Paenibacillus oryziterrae
TCCGCGGCGGCAACGCCCGCGGATGGTGCATGGGCCGCAGCGGGACGCGCTGCGGCCTGCCCGGAGGCGGCGCTGCGCTGCGCGCCGCCTGGTGCCCCCGCGCCTGCGGGGCGGGCTGAGCCCGCTCCGCGCTGCGCGGGGGCCGCACTGCGGCGCTGCTGCAGCGCGCGCAGGGTCTCGCTGCTGATTGGCGCGACTTCGTCCGCCAGCAGCTTGAAGTCTTCATCGCCCTGCTGCACCTTGGCGCGCAGGGCCAGCAGCGCACCCTTCTCAATCAGGGTGCGGCTGCGTTTCCACACCTCAGGGAACAGTACGACCTCGCAGCGGTCGATCTGATCCTCCCATTCAACAAAAGCCATGGCCTTGCCCTGCTTTGTCGTGATTTCCTTAACGGATACCACCATTCCGGCGGTAACCGCCTGACTTTCATCCGGAACCTCACCGAGATCCATCAGCCGTTGCGCACCGTTCTCTTCCAACAATTCTGTATAATCATCCAATGGATGTCCCGAGAGGTAGAGCCCCAGCAGCTCACGTTCCATTTCAAGCTGTTGGGTTACTGTAAATCTGGGAATATCGGGATAACTGATCTCCCAGTTTGACGTTTCGATCAGATCATCGAAGAGCTGAATTTGCAGCTCATCCCGTTCCTTGCGCCATTTAGCGGCGGCATCGACCGTTTCATCCAGCATGGCCAGAAGCTGCGACCGGTGACCAGGTAAGCAGTCAAATGCCCCGGCCTGAAGCAGCGATTCCACTACCCGTTTGTTGCAGACCCGCAGATCCACCCTGCGGCAGAAATCGAGCAGGCTGTCGAATGGACGCTCCTTACGCACGGCCATAATATTCTCCACGGCGAGGGTGCCCACATTCTTGACTGCCGCAAGCCCGAAGCGGATATGGCCCGCCTCACCGCCTGACACAGGGGTGAACAGCACACCGCTCTCATTCACATCGGGAGGCAGCACGGAAATGCCCATCCGCCGCGATTCCAGCACATACTCGGCCACCTTGCGATGGGTTCCCATCACCGCTGTCAGCATGGAGGACATAAACTGCACCGGATAATGCGCTTTGAGGAATGCGGTCTGGAAGGAGAGGACGCCGTACGCAGCAGCATGGGCGCGCGGGAAGCCATAATCGGCAAACCGTACGATCATATCATAGACAGCGTTGGCATCGGCTTCACTATAACCCTGTTTTAGACTGCCTTCGACAAAATGGCTCCGTTCCTTGTCCAGCGTCTCCCGTTTTTTCTTGGAAACGGCGCGTCGGAGCAGATCCGCTTCACCCAGTGAGAACCCAGCCATGAGTGAGGCAATCTGCATAATTTGCTCCTGATACACGATAATCCCATATGTATCGGACAGAATCGGAATCAGATCGGGGTGAGGGTAATCCACATCAATCTGACCATGCTTTCCCTGGATATATTTGGGGATGAATTCCATCGGACCCGGGCGGTATAACGCAAGCACAGAGATGATATCCTCGAAGACGTTCGGCTTCATATCCTTCAGCACACGCCTGATCCCGGCAGACTCCAATTGGAATACCCCCATTGTCTCTCCCGCCCCAAGCATTTCGTAGGTTAAGGGATCATCATCGGGAATGGTCCGAAAATCAGGCAGATCACCCGTCATCTCTTTGATCCAGTTCATGCAGCGTTCGATGATAGACAAGGTGCGGAGGCCGAGGAAGTCCATCTTAAGCAGGCCGACGCTCTCCAAATGCTCCATCGAGTATTGGGTCAGTGCCGTGCTTTCATTACCTTCCTGCAGCGGTACTGCCTCCGTAAGAGGGCCTTTGGAAATAACCACCCCCGCAGCATGTGTCGAAGCATGTCGAGGCATTCCCTCCACCTTCATGGCCATATCGAGAAGCGCGCGGGTTTTAGGATAACCGTCATACAGCACTTTCAGCTCGGGGCTGAGCTCCAGCGCCCGGGCAATACTGATGCCAAGCTGTCCGGGGATCAGCTTGGCCGCCTTATCAACCTCACCGTAAGGAAGGTTAAGCGCACGTCCCACGTCGCGCACTGCGGCCCTCGCCGCCATTGTGCCGAACGTGATAATCTGGGCTACATGTCTCCGACCGTATTTGCCCACAACATATTCGATGACTTCCTCACGTCGTTCATCGCTAAAGTCGATATCAATATCCGGCATTGTAATCCGGTGCGGATTCAGGAAACGTTCAAATAGCAGATTATATTTAAGCGGATCGACATCGGTAATCCGAAGCGAATATGCGGTTAGGCTTCCTGCGGAGGAACCCCGTCCAGGTCCGGTAGCTATACCTTGGCGGTGGCAGAATGCGATAAAATCCCAGACAATCAGGAAATAATCGGAAAAGCCCATATTTTCGATGACTCCAAGCTCATACTCCAGCCGCTTCGAAGCTTCCTCTTTCAATTCAGGCGTTGCCCAATCTCCGTAACGCTCGATAAGGCCGTTTCGGCAGAGCTCGCGCAAATAGGCGGCTGAGTCCATTCCTTCCGGCAGCGGCGAAAAGGCGGGCAGGATATGCTTGCCGAATTCCAGCTCCAGATTGCATTTATCCGCAATGACCTTCGTGTTCTCCAGCGCCTGCGGCACATGAGGGAACAGCGCGGCCATCTGCTCTCCGCTTTTCATATACAGCTGGTCCGTTCCGATCTTGAAGCGTTCTTCATCGTCCACGGTCTTACCGGTCCCGATACAGATCAGCACGTCCTGGACTTCGGAGTCTGCCTGTGACAGATAATGAACGTCATTGGTGACAACCAGCTCGATGTCCAACTCTTCCGCCAGAGCGATCAGCTTTGGATTGACCCTTTTCTGCTCAGGTATGCCATGATCCTGAAGCTCCAGATAGAAATCCTCACCAAAGATTTGCTTGTAGCGAAGAGCGGCTTTCCGGGCTTCCTCATCCCGCCCGTGCAGCAGATGCTGCGGTACTTCCCCGCCCAGACAGGCGCTTAAGCAAATAATACCCTCCGCATGTGAGGCCAAGACCTCCATATCAATACGCGGCTTGTAGTGCTGCCCTTCCAGGTGGCCGATAGAGATCAGATCCATCAGATTCCTGTAGCCGGTGTCATTCTTGGCAAGCAGAATCAGGTGATAGATCGGCTGGTCCTTACGGCTGCCCCGCTCCCGGCGTGAGCCCGAAGTCAGATAAGCCTCACAGCCGATTATGGGCTTAATGCCCTTATCCTTGCAGGCTTTATAAAAAGGGATCGCCCCGTACATTACCCCGTGATCCGTTAATGCGAGCGATTCCATGCCATATTCGCCGGCCCGGCGCACAAGATCGGTTATGCGTGCCGCTCCATCTAGTAAACTATATTCGCTGTGCACATGCAGATGCACGAAAGGGCTCATGATCCCACTTCCTTCCTTCAAAACCTCAAACATTAGATGAAACTATTTTATCATATTAGGGGGGGAAGCGCCCATAGAATGGATAGAGAGCATAAGGACAGGCAGACTTTGGGCTTAGGCCGCGTCCGGAAAGGGGTAGTGTCTTCATGAATCTATTTTTGAGCAAGGCCGTCCTTGATTTCTTTATCGCATTCGGAATTGTCCTCGGGGGAGCCATGCTGGGCGGAGTGGGTGCTGTAGTCTCCCTGCAGCCGCCAACTCATACCATGCTTGATGTCGCAGACCGGATTAAAATTTGGGCGCTGGCTGCAGCTGTCGGCGGTACCATCGACCCTATGCGGGTCATTGAGAGCAACATGCTGGGAGGCAATCTTTCACCCGCCATCAAGCAGATTCTCTACCTGGCGTTCGCCTTCCTGGGAGCGCACATGGGCAGTGAGCTTGTCAAATGGGTGTGCGGCAGGGGGTAACGTAATGAGAGTACCGCCTTTTCAGCAGTTCCGCCGCTTCTCCCAAATTTCTGCTATCTTTGTCCTGGGTATGGTCGTGGGAGCCATTGTCTACAACGGTATTTACCATTCGGGCTACAATGCGCTATGGCAGAATAATCTGGAACTGCGGGTGCAGATTGAGCAGTACGAAAAAGATATCCAGACACTTAAGAAATACAGCAATACTTCCACAGTCGTCCGCCAGATCAAAATACGTACCGAGGAAGGAAAAGTGAAGGAGGGCTCCGTTCCGCTGGATCCAGTCACCGTGAAGGAAATCATCAGCGAAATGACCTCCGACCTATCTCCCCTGCGCGGGCGCAGTGTGTATGATATCGATGCCGACAGCAAAATGGCACGCCTCTTGCTGGACGGAAAAATCTATATTGTCCGTGATAAGGAATACTCCGTGTCCATCCGGACCATGCTCGTCATGGACGGAGTCCTGCAAATCTGGGTCGAGGTCAAACCGTTCAAGCGCGTCTAGTGAAGCCATGATACAATAGATGCAGGAATCTGGTATGCTTCCGTTCGGCACACATTCAATTCGCAGTACTGGCACAACCTGCCGCTAACGGAATCACTTCACCCTACTGCCAAAGGAGCTGCCCTGCATGATAATAACGATCAAATATCTGCTATTTATCCTGCTGGTGATCTTCGTCATCAGTGCCGCCTTGTTCAGTATCGCAGCCCGCCGTACCCCCGACCCACTGGATAAAGGACTGAAGCGGTCGGCGCTTAATATTCTGATGGGCGCCATGCTAGTGACACTAGCCCTAATGTCGATGTTCCTGTTTCACGGCTCCACGCTTAGCGTCATTATAGAGGCGGTATTTATTCTCATGGGCCTCTTCAATATGTTCTCCGGACTGCGCAGCCGCAGCTATTATCTGCGGATGAAGTCAGGCTCCACGGGTAGATAGATCCTGGAGCTGAACTCTCCAATCCCATCACTCTATGAAATGTAGAAAGAAGACTATCCCCCGCAAATCCGGGAGATAGTCTTCTTCATATTCTATAATGTAGCTACTGTCATTATTTAGGGATGATCAATAGATTGCAGCATCAGCACGGACTTGGCCACCAGGGTCTCCAAATGGGTGATCTCAATCTCCAGCTTGCAGGTGCGGCGGCTGCTCTCCAGCAGCTTCGGCATGATAACTATCGAATCCTCAATCTGAACGGGACGGACAAAATACGTGGACATATTATCAAGCACATGGTCGTTGCCAGTAATGTCCTTAGCAGCCTTGAATGCCGATTGTGTCATCAGGGTAGACAATACCCCCTCAGAAATCGTACCCAGGTCCGTCGCCATCTGCGGAGTAATAAACCCATGGAAGAACAGATGTCCTTCTTCGTCACGTTCTTCAGCGAAGCCATTCCATGTGAGATGGTCGAAGGTTTCACCGAGCTGCGGCTGATTCCGGACGTCCCGGAGACTTTGCAGCACTTCCTTGCGGGTCAGCGAGCCAACGAGCTTTCGATTACGGTCAACGATAGGAAGGAAGTCAATGCCTTCCCACATCATGATCTGGGCTGCCGAAGCCAGCGAGGTCTGCAGGCCGGCTGTGACGGGATTACGCACCATGGCCCGTTCGATGTTCTGTTCTTCTGCCAGAGATTCCACATCCCGGCGGCCAACGATGCCGATTACCCGGTTCCATTCGTCAGTGACCGGAAATCGCTGCTCTCCGCTGTCCCGGGACAGTTGAATCAGCTCCTGCACGGTGCTCGTAATTTTCAAGGTGCTAAGACGCGGCTTGCTGTCTACAATATCTTCCACCAGCATAATCTTCTTCTTAATCAACCGGTCAAAAATAGCACGGTTGATCATAGAAGCCACAGTAAAGGTATCATGTCGGGAGGAAATGATTGGCAAATCCAGTTGGTCTGCCAGCGCTTTCACTTCACGGCTTGTCCCAAATCCGCCCGTGACGAGCACACCTGCTCCCTGCTCCAATGCAAGCGAGTGCACATCATCGCGGTTACCCACGATCAGCAGGCTGTCGGCATCGATATACCGGATCATGGCATCGACCTTCATCGCCCCGATCACATATTTATGAAGATGTTTACTGAGACCGTTCGCCCCTCCAAGCACATGACCTTCCACAATGTCCACGACATCGCCGAAGGTCAACTGCTCGGAAATATTACGCGGCTTCTTCTCCACACGAACCGTTCCGATCCGCTCTTTGGTAATGACTATTCCGAGGTTCTCTGCTTCTTTTACCGCCCGGTATGCCGTACCTTCACTGACCTGCAGTTCCTTAGCCAGCTTCCGTACCGATATCTTCGTGCCCACCTTCAAACCCTCTATATGCTGCAGCAACTGCTCGTGCTTAGTAATCGTATCGCCCTGGCCCTCCAACTGTTACACCCCCATAGTCCGATCTGTACTATACTGTACTTATATTAACGTCTTTTCGGGGGTTTCGCAATCATTCGAAATAGGTTCAATGAGGGAATTTAGGAGCGTTGTGTGACTTTCTCATGATCCTGCCATTTGCCCTGCCACTGATTCAATTTAGCCTTACGGACCGCCTCCAACCGTTTGGACTTCTCCTCGTCTACTCCAATGATAAAATGCAAATGTGCAGCAATCACAAAAAAGGCAAACACACACCATGCTGCGCCAAAAGCAAACACCACACCCGATCCGCCGGGCGAAAGTTTCGGCAGCGCATAGAGCAGCATCCCGAGAGCGATCAATAGGTAGATCACATGCTTGAACTTGTTTCTCTTTTTCATCTGAACAACTCCTTCTATTTGAGAGAATCTATATATCTACTCTATGAACGGGAGCTGGAAATTATGAGACAAGTCTGCTCAAAGATGTGTGATCTCTGCGTATTTTTTCGCATGGTAAATTTGGGAAATTCATGAGATGATTTCTTCATCCAAGGAGGCGATGCAGAAGTGGCTCAAGCATTTAATCATACCCGTTATGTTATCCGCAAAAAAGTATTCTCCGTTCTGGGAGCGAAGCTGCACATTTATGACGACGCTGAAAATCTGGTGCTCTATTCACAGATGAAGGCATTCAAGTTGAAGGAGGACATTTCCCTCTACACCGATGAAGAGATGCATAAGGAGCTTCTTCGCATCCAATCACGCAATGTAATGGATATCTCCGCTACTTATGATGTCAAGGATTCAACCACCGGAGAGTTCGTTGGTTCCCTGCGCCGCAAAGGCTTGAAATCCATTGTGTCGGATGAATGGATCATCCTGAACACAAGCGGAAATGAGATCGGAACCATCAAGGAAGACAGCCTGCTGATGTCCATCCTGCGCCGTTTCATCAATATAATCCCCCAGAGCTATAACGTTTCCTTCGGCGGGAGAACGATCACAACTTATAAGCAGAATTTCAACCCGTTCGTCAGTAAAATTAACATTGATTTCTCCAGCGATCCGAACATGCAGTTTGACCGCCGTCTCGGACTTGCCGCCGGAATTCTGCTATGCGCCATTGAGGGCAAGCAGGGTTAGAATAGAGAAATTACCGTAGTTATCTATCTACCATTGATTATATTAAAAAACAGAGTGCCTAAGCCGTTACGGCTTTCAAGGCACTCTGTTTTTCTTGTTACACAAAAAGGTGTGATATCGGCCGAGTTAAGGTGCACATATGCAGCTTAATTCACTCATCCGTGCCTCTTGCCCTATTCTAGCGATCCCCACTTATCTTCAACTCTAGTAATCTCACTATGCGTCCGCACCATACAGGTGCTGCAGGCTCTCGGAGATAATTTTGTTAACGTCCTCGATGACCACACTCAGGCGGCGTTCGGCTTCGAACAGGCGGCGAATGCTAAGGTTGAGGTTGAGCACCTCAAAGAGCTTTTCCATCTTCTCCATTTCCTCCGGCGCAGGCATTTCCCCGCTCATCATCCGCTGTTGCAGCTCCATCTGGCTCTGGCGGAAATTATCCAGCATGCGTTTGCTCTCCGGGTCAGCCTCCACCAATTTCATTGCGCCCGTGATATCCGTTACCTCACTGCTTTCTTTGATGGCTTTGGCCAATTCATGCGCTTTATCGTATACGTTCATTCCGATTCCTCCTTGATTGTAGTTGCTTTTTAGAAATTGGGTCAATCACCAAGGGTTAGATGTCTCCATATGATGAATGATATGTAACCCTTAAGTTTATTAATTTGCCGGCATCATGCTGCCTACCGGAAGGAGATCCACGATGTCTAAGCTTAAGATCCTGGTGCACGCGGTTCAATCAGGCATCCTCCAGGAAAATGTCGTAATGCTCGGAGAACGGTCTATGAAAAGACTGAAAATCCCGGCACACGCACCGCTGCAATTAGCCTTTGGTTCTTTCCGGCAGGAGATTACCATCACCCCGGTTCCCAAATCCGACAGCCTGCGCGTAAGCGAAGGACTGGCACGCCGGACCGGATGGAAATTCCTCCATACACTGAATGTCTCCTACAGTCCCTCAAGCCGCACCTTGCGTCTTGGTCCGCTGATTGGAGTACTTGTGAGCCGGGACCATTCGGATAACCCTGACAAAGTGTTTGGACCCATTACCATGTTCTGCCGGGAACTGACCAATGCCTGCCGTGCACAGGGCGCATATGTATATTTCTTTACGCCGGAAGCACTGGAATCCCGCAGCGGCTCCACGATTCAGGGCTGGGTGTACGAAGGGGGCTGGCGGAAGCTGAATCTTCCTATCGCCGATGTTATCAACAATCGCCTCACCTCGCGGAAAACAGAGAATAAACCTAGCGTACAGCATTTTTTAGCCGATGTAAAATCGCGTTATGGCACCCATTTTTTCAACGAAAAATTTCTGGATAAAACCGAAGTGTTCGATGCACTACGCCAAGATTCCTCACTTCAGCGCTATTTGCCGGAGTCGCATCTGCTCAGCGGATATGACCAGTTCAAAAGAATGTGTAACCATTATCCGGTTATCTTCCTGAAGCCGATACGCGGTTCCCTTGGCAAAGGAATCCTGCGGATTTCCAGAGAAGAAGGCGGCGGCTACCGCCTGATGTCTACTACACCACTCGGCACACGTAAGCAGAGCTATCCGAGTCTGCCAAAACTGTTCCAGTCTATCGCACCAAAGATGAAAAGCACACGGTTTCAAATTCAACAAGGCTTACCCCTTATGGAACTAGGCAAAAGGCCGGTGGATTTCCGGGCACTGGTGCAAAAAAACAATACTGGCAAATGGGGAGTCACCTCGATCGTTGCCCGTACGGCCGGGAATAACCATTTCGTCTCCAATCTAGCCAAAGGTGGAACCCTGAGTCCTGTCAAGGAGGCTATTTCCAAAAGCAATCTTCCCTCTGGAGCCAAAGATAGCGCCCATACCGGACTACCCAAGGCGGCACTAGCCATTGCGCGCGGTATAGAAACCCATATCCCTGCCCACTTCGGTGAACTGGGAATCGATCTTGCCCTGGACCAGTCTGGCAAGATCTGGCTGCTTGAGGTGAATTCGAAGCCCTCTAAAAATGATAATACACCGCTGAGTGATCAGAAAATCAGGCCGTCTGTGAAGCAAATGGTGCAGTATTGCCGTTATTTGGCCGGGTTATAGGAGGCCACATGACAGAAACTTCGATTGGACGGCTTGGCATTATGACATTCCGCCGAAGCGGAAACCTCACCAGCAGCGAATCAAGCTTCTACAATCGTTTGTGCCGTATGGCCCCGCAGTATGGTCTGGACGTCACAATATTTCAACCGGATGGGGTATCTCCAGACGGAAAATCAATCCATGGCCAAGTCCGGAAAGACGGACAATGGGTAACCTCCGAATCACAAGCGCCGGATATCATCTATAATCGCTGCTTTTATGAAAGCAGACAAGAACGCAAAGAAGCAGCTTCCGCCCTGAACGCCCTTTCGGAGGCACTTCCCTGGTCCAGGGGGCTGCCGGACAAATGGGGCGTACATGAAATCCTGAAACGCAGCAAGAGAGCGGCGATGCTGCTGCCCGAAACCAAACTCTACACAGGGAGTCGCGGTCTAAGCAATATGCTGGCAGAAAGGGAATACGGGGTATTCCTCAAGCCACTGGCTGGAACTCACGGGAAACGGACCTTGCATGCCGTGAAGCTAAACAAAGGTCTATACGTCAGGGGCCGTGACGGGAGAAATAAGGCTTTTCACGGCGAGTTCACCCAATTGGAAGAAGGACTCTTGTGGATTGACCATTTTATCCATCCGCGTCGCTATCTCATGCAGCCTTATCTCCAGCTTACCAGCCGGAGTGGTCAGCCTTTCGATGTTCGGGTGCTGATGCAAAAGGACGGACGGGGAATCTGGGGACGTACCGGGATGGCCGTTCGCCTCGGGACACACGGTTCACTCACCTCTAATCTGCATGGAGGGGCAACCGCTGTGGCACTAGAGCCTTTTCTGGAAGAAGAATACGGAGCATTAGGAGCTGTTATCCGGGAACAAATTGCCGATGAAGCTTCTATCCTCCCTCCTCTGCTGGAATCCGCCTGCGGCAGACTCGGTGAATTGGGGCTCGACTTCGGGATCGATGGCGGTGGCAGAATTACCTTACTTGAGGCGAATTCCAAGCCAGGTCGCAGTGTCTTCCGGTTAATGGGCGACCGTAGAGCTGAACAGCTCGCCTATGAGAATCCACTGCGTTATGCCCGTCATCTGATGCTTGCAAGCAAGGGTATCCCGGTCATCGGCCGGGCCACTCCAGTGTATCCGTAAATATGATATCAATGGTTCCTAAGGAGGATTCATCAATGAGTCTCACTTTTTGCAATGTGCATTTCACCAAGCAACCCCAAAGAGTAGTCTATGTATCAGGAGAGCTGATGAAAAGCCTGAAACTGTCCGGGAAAAAGAATATCAGGCTGCGGCTTGGTAAAGAAACCATCCCGGCCATGATCAAGCCAATCAAACGTACCGGCAAGCACATGTTCCTCGCCTCCGGAGTTAAGAGTGCCATCAAAGTGCCCAAAACGGGAGGCATCTTTTTACGAAATCTCCAGAACGATGAGGTCCAGCTTGGTCCGCTTGTCGGCGTATTGTCAGACGGACCTGCTTCTTCAGGTTCGCCCTTCGGGTCCCGAACGGGGTTCATCAAGCAGCTTCTGCGCGAAGGCAGTAATGTGTGCTATATCTTTGCGTTTATGCCCCGTGATATTAATTGGCAGCAGGATCAGGTGAACGGCTATTTTCTGACTGAAGGCGGTAAATTTGAACGCAAGATTGTTCCTCTTCCTGATGTGGTTTATAACCGTCTTCCCAGCCGCCGTGCGGAGACTTCCCCTTATATCAGCCAGCTCCGGGAACGGTTCATGCGTAAGAAAATTCCGTTCTTCAACTGGAGCTTCTTCAATAAATCCGACATTTACCGCCTGCTGGAGAATGACAGCGGCGCTTACCGTTATGTGCCGGAGACACACAGCAACCCGGCTCCGGAGAAAATGAGAGATATGCTGGACCGGCATCATTTCGTCTACTATAAACCTTCCGCAGGGAGTCTGGGCCACGGCATCTACAGGCTTACCTATCTGCCGAAAAAAGGCTACTTCGCCCGTTACCGCCGGGACGGCAAAAATGTCCTGCTGCGCTTCGCAAACTTTGACAGCCTGATGCGGATGCTGCAAGGCCGCCATGGCCGAAGCCTCGGTAACTACGTTGTACAGCAGGGGATCCGCCTGATTGAAATCGACGGTTGCCCGATCGACTTCCGCTTCCATATGCACAAGAACGGCAGCAATCAGTGGGTCGTTGTCGGAATCGGAGCGAAGAAAGCCGGACGCGGCAGCGTTACGACACACCTGAAGAATGGCGGCTCTCTTCTCACACCGCAACAGGCACTCGGACGCGTATTCGGCGCCAGAGCTGACGAAGTGCTCCAACAAGCCAAGGCAACCGCCGTCAAGCTTGCGGAATCCCTGGAAATCCAGCACAGGCATCTGCTTGGAGAAATCGGCTTTGACCTGGGGATCGATCAAGATGAGGATATTTGGATGTTCGAAGCCAATGCGAAGCCGGGAAGATCCATCTTCCGCCACCCTTCACTCCGCGCCGAAGGCAAAGCCTCTATCGAGCATATTCTGGAGCATTGCCTGTACCTCAGCAAATTCCGCAGGAGGGATGAAACGTGATCTCGCGAATCCCTGACGACAAACCGGTGATCGCCATTCTGACGACAAGCGACAAGGAACGGAAGTTTTGCGGCAACAGGAATAACTTCAGGGATATCATCCGAACCGGCAAAGAGCTCGGCTACTTCGTATATGTAGTAACGGTTCGGGAGTTAAATCTCGATTCCGATACCGTGATCGGTTATGTTCCTACGGCAGGAGGGAAAATCTGGCAAACTATTCAGGCGCCTCTTCCTAAGATCATTTATAACCGCATTCCCACCCGGGAAGAGGAAGAGAAAGTTCCTGTCGCACGTAAAATAGCACAATGTCTGGAGCATCCGGACATTGTGCTGTACAATCCTTATTTTTTCAATAAATGGAATCTGTTTGAATGGCTCAAGGACTCTCGATCTACTTCAAAGCATGTTCCCCAGACGAAACGTCTGCGAAGCTCCCGTACATTGGCGCTCATGCTGAAAAATCATGACAATCTTTATCTCAAACCGGAGAACGGCAAGGCTGGTAAAGGGATCATGAGACTCAAATATCGCGATGATTCAATATTGCCCTATCGTCTGCAAATCCAGAGCGGGAAGAAAAACGTAACCTATAAGGCTGCATCCCTTGAGCGGCTGTGGGCCCGGATCAACAAGGAAAAAGGGACCGAACTCTATATCGTGCAGCAAGCCATAACTCTGGCCACACACCGGGGGCGCCCGTTTGACCTGCGTGTCCTGCTGCAAAAGAACGGCAGAGGAGGTTGGTCCGTTACCGGTGTTGGCGCGCGCCTTGCTGGGGCACGAAGCATCACAACCCATGTACCGCGCGGGGGGAGCATCGAGGAACCCGAAAGTATGCTGGAGGGGAACTTTGGAAATGATCGGGCAACGGCAATTCTCAAGAACGTTCCAACTACAGCCCTGCTGATCGCCCGGCAAATCGAGCGGGCATCCACGCATATTCTCGGTGAGATGTCCATGGATCTGGGTGTCGATGAGAATGGCAGCCTGTGGTTCTTTGAAGCCAACTCACGGCCAATGAAATTTGATGAGCCGGCGATCCGCAAACTGTCATTAGAACGGATTTTTCAATTCAGCCAGCATCTGGCCCATACCCATCTCACCAAATAGATTGGATCAAGGAAGTGACATAACCATGCAGATATCCTCACTCTATGATACGGAGTCCGGGGTATGGAAACGCCAGTTGGATGGTCTGCTTTTATTTATCCGGGAGCACGGCGATATCCGGATCGTAATGAGCGTCTGCAAAAATCTGTCCTGCCTGACACCATCGCAGCTCAGCCTGCCGGGTATATCGCTGCTTGTTGCAACAGTCCGGGGCCAGCAAGGCCGTCAGGTCTCTGGCCTCAGCATCGCAGTTGATTATGGCAAGGAGATATTCTTTGTCGCCGTCCACCCTCTCTACCGTAACAGGGGCGTAGGCACCCTCCTGCTCACCGAACAGGTGAAGCGTCTGGGGAGTCTGCAATGCCAAGTTGAAAGCACTCATGCTGCCAGCCTTAAGATGTGCTTCAAAGCAGGTCTAGTTGCGGTGGATCTGGTTAACGGGCCCGGCGAACAGCCTGATCTTCTGCTCCGAACTCTCCCCATGAAAGACACAGCCACAGAAACTGAATTCATAACTTCACAAGAAGGTGACCTCCTGTGCCGCAACCCGTCTTAGGCATACTTACACTATACTTAAACGATGCCAAACAGCTTGAAGAAAGTAGCGTATACCGCAGGATGATCCTTGAGGGCCGAAAGCTCGGACTGGATGTCTTTGTATTCACGCCCATGGATGTTCACGCCAGCAAGGAGCTAATTCATGCACTTGTCCTCGACATCGCAAGCGGCAAGTGGACCCGCAAGTGGCGGTCTTTTCCTAATATGATTTATGACCGCTGCCGTATTCAGCGCAGCGTCCGGTTCCAGCAACTGCTGCATTTTCGTTCCAAGTACAATCATCTGACTTTCCTGAACCGGCCGCTGCGCAATAAATGGACGGTCCATCAGACGTTCTCGCAGCGGAGCCGCTTCCGGCAACACATGCCAGAGACGCTGCTCTACCAGTCATCTGCCGATCTGCACCGGATGCTCAAGATTAGCCCTGTTGTCTACGTCAAGCCGAGCAACGGTACCGGCGGACGCGGCATCTTGCGGATTGAACGGCAACGCGAGAATAAGAACCTCTACGATATCCAGGGACGCCGCCAGAACCGGCAGATCATCGCCCCTCGTAAGGTTACACTGACCCGGCTGGAATCGATCGTACGCCAGTGGTGCCTCGGCGGCCGGTTCCTTGTGCAGCAAGGCATCCCGCTGCGCCTGCCCAGTGGACGCTACCATGATTACCGCATGCTTGTGCAAAAGAACGGCCATGGGGAATGGGAGGTAACCGGGATGGCGGGACGTGTTGGCGCGGCCCGCAGTGTAACCTCCAATCTCCATGGCGGCGGTCATGCCGTTAGGGCCGAGAAACTGCTGAGAGATTGGCTGGGCAGCGAGGAGAAAGCAGGCAGGGTCATGAAGTCTTCCGAGAAGCTCGGCATAGAAGCCGCTGCTTATCTGGAGAGCAGCTTCGGCACCCTTTGTGAGCTTGCTCTGGATCTTGCAATCAATAAAGAAGGCCATGTCTATGTACTGGAAGTGAATCCTAAACCTGCCCGTGAAGTCTTTGCCCGTTCAGGAGACCACGAGACTTACCGGAAAGCTCTGATTCGCCCGCTGGAATACGCCCTTTGGGTCTATAGGAACAAAGGTGTCAGCGCGCCATCTTCAGCTAAACCGGAGGACTAAAGAAAGAGCCTATTCCTCATGTGGAATAGGCTCTTTTGTCATTTCAAAGCTTTATTTATTCTGCATTATCATATAGATCCAGCAGCTCATCGAAGGAAGTAATGATGACATCCGAGCCTTTAAGCTCATCTTGTCGGCCAAAGCCCGCATACGCACAGCCAATAACCGTTTGCCCATTCCCTGTGCCGGCTTCCACATCGGAAGAACGGTCTCCGACCATCCAGGCATTGCTGATTCCGTGGTTATCCAAGAGAACCCGCAGCAGCTCGGTCTTGGTTGCAGTACCCTGTCCGCCCGCGCTATACAAGCCTTCGAACAGTTCCTTCAACTCATGCACAACCACGATGCTATGTATATAATCCTCAAGTCCGTTGCTCGCTACAAATAGCCGTACTCCCCGATCCTTGAGTGCTTTCAAGGTTTCAACCACGTGAGGATACAGGAGTGTCCCTCCCGCCTCCAGGCCCTCTACTTCAAGCTTCAGCAGCAGTTCATCCGCACGGCGGTGTACGATTTTATCAGCTTCAGGCATGACGTTCATCCAGATTTGCTCCAGCAGCATGCCGAGGCTTCCCAGAATCCGTTCCTCCGGCGGGGTAGGACCTGTGAACAGACCCTCCTCACGGAGAATATCAAACATTTTGTGATACGCAGGCAGCAACAGGCTTTCTGTCTGAAATAAAGTTCCATCCATATCAAATACAATAGCTTCCGGTTTATTCAGCCTTACTTCATTATCTATCTTGACTGCTCCTAATCCATCATTACTCATCAATGAACATTCCCTTCCTGTTTCAAAATACGGGATTTCTGCAAGGACGATAAGAATATTACATGCCCTATGATATAGAAACTACTATATATTGTCCATATTGAGCACTGGCTAAAGATTATATCTGATCATCAGAGTACACAAAAAAGGACTGTCTTCCGGCAGCGTTACATCTGCCGAAAGAACAGTCCTATACTCTTTATAAATTATATTCTGTCGAAGCTGGCATTCAGCTCATCAAGAATATCTTTGCTGATCATTTTACCTTTAAAGTTAATCAAGTTTTCTGCACTTCCCGAGAAAATGCAGGTAGGCTCGTATTTTCTAAGAATGATTTTTTCTCCGTCTACGAAAATTTCGAGCGGATCCTTTATGTCAATCCCCATGGTTCTGCGCAATTCGATTGGAATAACGATACGTCCCAATTCGTCCACTTTTCTTACAATTCCTGTTGCTTTCATAATTAAGCATCCTCCTTTAAAAATAACACTTATTAATAAATACGAGAAAAACTATCTGAGTTTGAATAAAGTAGAAATGATTGTTATATCTGCATTGTAAAGTGCTATTTCTTTCCTGTCAATTTTATTTCTACATCTTTTGATATATATCGACAAATGATTCGACAAAGTTTAGGGTTATTTCGACAAAATACTATTATAAGGGTAAAATTTAAAATTTTCCACTTTTAAGTAGTAAAATCAATAGAAAGCCATCTAAAAACACCACTGTTCCCTGAAAAGGAACAGTGGTGTTTAATTGTTATATTGAATATAGACTGGACCGGAGGGGGGTTAATCAACGGTAATTCTGCCGTTGATTTCATCATTTGGGCCCATCTAGACTGATTCAACGGTATTTCTACCATTGATTTGTTTGCTTTACGCCCGCAGTTCAAACAACCGCGCCGTCTTACCCGGAGGAAGACTTACAGTCAGTTGCCCAGCCTCTTCGTCCCAGCTCCAGCTGGAACCGTGTTGCTGAGGATAAGCGCAGCTGACCTCCGGTTTATGCCCTCTTAGTGATTCCAAAGGAAGCGTCACACTTACTTCTTCCCCAGCAATACGCCATACCGCCAGATACCGCGTCCCACCGTAATGCAGTCCAAAGCTAATCCATTCGCCTAATCCATTCGGCAGTCCCAGCGGCCAGAAGGGAACAGCATGCGGAATGTCTTTGCGGATTACTTTGTATACATCCAGCGCTTCCTTCACTAACTCCCTGCGCCGCGGGCTGAGCTCCGCCAAGTGTCCGCTCTGGTGCACCCGCAGCAGCATCGCATTAACCATGTTGAAGATCACTTCCTCATCATCCCCTTCCCGCAGCGGGTAAGACCATACGGCGGATTGCTCCGGCGTCAGTGCGGCAGGGGACGAAGCTGCAATCGCCGCATAACTCACATAATCCTCCTGATCACTGGTTGATTGAATGCTGTGCCGGCTAAGCATTGCATAATCCATCCGCATACCGCCGCTGGAGCAGTTCTCAATCACCAGATCCGGGTATCGCACAAATATGCTGTCGAGCCAGGCTAGGTAAGCGCGGTTATGAGCAAGCAGCCCGTCTCCAAAACTGTCCGCTGCCGTCTCTGTTCCAATTCCGGCATTAATGTTGTAATCCATCTTGATATAGCCGACGCCGTACTCCTCTACCAGCCGCTTGATCACGCCATCCGCATGCGCGATTACCTTTGGGTTGCGGTAGTCCAGCTGATACCGGCTGCGGTCCTTGACCCGCTTCCCGTGTCTCATAAAGAACCAGCTGTCATCGGTTTCCGCCAGCTTCGGACTGTTCACGCCCATAACTTCCAGCTCCAGCCACAGGCCGGGAATCATTTCTTTGCTGCGAATATAATCCAGTACTAATTTAATTCCCTCCGGAAAACGCTCCTTAGACGGCTCCCACTCTCCTACACCATCCCACCACTCGCCAGAAGCATACCAGCCCGCATCAATGCAGAAATATTCACAGCCGACATCTGCCGCTGCATCAATCAAGGGCAGCAGTTTCTCCGTCGTGGGATCTCCCCACAGACAGTTCATATAATCATTGAAAATGACACGCAGCAGCTCATTATCCCGATTAGGACGACGGATCGTTCTGCGGTAAGCCGTAAGCTCCGCAACAGATTCTTCGAATCCTCCGGAAACAGCACCTACGGCAACCGGCACGGAAATAAACTCTTCTCCTCGCTGAAGTTTCTTCCACCAGTGGTTGTCATGTTCTGTAGGACCGCTGACCAGCAGACTCAACTGATCATATTGATCGGTCATCTCCCAATGCCAAGAGCCGTTGTGTTCAATCTGCCAGAACAGGCTAGTTCTGCTCTCCTTGTTACGCAGTATCGCCATCGGCAGAAGCTCTGCCGCAGACCATGACCCTGTATTACTGCAGGCAATCCTTTTGGAACCACGGTCTGCCAAGTGGTACATTCCCAGCTCCGGCAGGCTGTAACTTCGCCACTGCAGCTCACTCTGCCAGCCGCTGTGCGCGAGAGATATCTCAATCTTGTCGCTTCGGTCTCCGCCTCCTTCCTTATCTACACCAGTAAGGGCAAAGGAAGATACATACTCTACGGAGACCTCATTTTCGCCTGCATTAATTAGCTGCGTCCAGCACCGGACTATTCGAATACCGTTATAAAACTGGAAGTGCTGGATCGCCCGCAGACCAGTTACGGGATCTTCAAGAGCTACCTCGAACTTACGTCCCCATCTATTCCTACTATCTGTATAATTGTCGAATTGCATACGCAATCCGGGATATGACGCCCGGTGTGTGCGGCCGTGATATTCCGCCCGGTCCTCTCCCGACAGCTGCAGCTCCATTAGCCGGAATCCCTGTTTGTGCCTGTCCGATATTCCATCTGCCTCCAGTGGATTCGCACCGAAATGAAGGAGACGTACATCCTTCTCCTCTGTGATTTCCAGTACAAGATTTAACCCGTTTTCCGCAACTTCTATCAGTCTCCCCACTGATCCCAGCCTCCTATCATCGTAGTTATCTTAACAAAAAGGGCATCTCTCCGGCACAAATCTACCGGAGAGACACCCTTCGTTCGGATCAGCTTATTGTGCAGCAGAACCAAATTGAATCCATGCTTTTTGAATTTCATCGATGGCTTGATCTTTGGATTTGCTGCCGCCGATATAAGCCTGCATCAATTCACCGAATTTTTGGTGGAAGGTATCCAAAGAGTAGTTGACGGACAGATCACCAGATGCTTCAGTTTTAAGGATTTCTTCCATTTCTTTAGGCATTTGCAGGTCTGGAAGCGGTGCATCCTTGATTGGAGGAATAACCTTTGCTACGGTCGAGAACCAGTTCTTGCCGTATTCGGAAGTGTACAGCCAGTTAAAGAATTCGATGGTTTCAGCGGCTACTGCGGAATCTTTGTTAATGCGCAGTGCTTGGTCCGCACCCGTAATAATCATGGACTGTTCAGCTTTGTCACTGACTGGGTATCCCATAATACCGAGGTCAAAGTCAGGTGTGATTTTCTTGATTGCTTCCTCATCCCACGCGCCTTTACCTGTCATAAACGCTGCTTTGCCAAGGGCAAAGTCACTAACTTCTGCATTGCTGTCGCGTTCAAGCGGCTTGTCTGTTCCGTGTTTTACGGTTGTATCTACAAAGTTGAAGAAATTAGTGTACAGTACCGGATGATCTTTGAACGTTGTTTTGCCGGCGATGAAGTCAGCAACCAATGTTTTAGCATCTGTTCCTGCGTCCTGAGCAGCAGCATCAATGAAATGCTGGAAGATATGTTTCCATACCCACCACTCTTTGTAAGCGTTCGCAAAAGGAGTAATTCCCTTAGCTTCCAGCTTCGCGATCGCATCATCCATTTGAGCAGTCGTTTTTGGAACCTCTGTAATTCCGGCATCTGCCAAAAGCTTCTTGTTGTACATCAGGACGAACAAGTTGCCTTTAACGGGTAATCCGAGCACTTTACCGTCCGAGGAGCTCATATTGGAGCGAACCGCGTCAGTCATTGCTGCAGCAAGAGGCTCATTGGTCAGATCAGCACTGTATTCGGCAAAAGTATCAATATCTCCGCCGGCAGTCGTTTGGAACACGTCAGGCGTACTTCCTGCGGCGATTCTGGATTTAAGAACTGTATTGTAATCGGCTTGCATGATTTCCAGGTTAATGGTGACGTTAGGCTTCACTTTCTTGTACTCGGCAATATAAGCGTTGAAAGCATCTGTGTACTCCGGAGAAGCAGTGAACATATTGATCTTCACTTCTTTAGCAGTTGGTGTATTGCCACCCGCATTACCGGCTCCATTGTTGGCTGCCTCGTTATTTGCGGCATTATTACCGCCACAACCGGCCAGTAGTCCACCAACAAGCAGTAGGCTGGTCGATAGTGCTACGATTTTTTTCTTGAACATGATGTTGCCCCCTTCTTCTCATGCGTCTTGTACTTCTGATGTCCATATTAAAGAAAAAGAAAAAGGATAAGAATGTACATAAGTGAACTTATAAGGGTAAAAAAGTGTGCTCCTGCAATGGCATCACTTTTCTCCCCCTGAAAGCTTCAACCGATATTCCGAAGGTGAACATTCATAGTAATTCCGGAAAGCCTTGCTGAAATAATTCTTATCCTTATAGCCCAGCATCTCGGAAATATCCTGAATTTTGAGCGCGGGATCATTCAATAAATCCTTTGCTTTATCCATTCTCACCTTCTGTACATACTCATGAATGCCATAGCCGTATTGCCCTTTGAACAGCTTCATGAGGTACTCCCGGCTCAGGAAATACTTGTCCGTGAACATGGATATTTTAATATTCTCGAAATAATGATTGTCGATATACGTTTTAATATTCTCGAGCACACTGGGGCGGTCTCCCGCAAGCGTCTTGCCGATTTCTGAACAGTATGTATCCAGGATCTGGCTAAGCAAAGCTTCAAATTCTCCAAAGGTGGCAAAATCACTGCTTATTCCCATACCGCGCAGTCCCCCGTCCTCGCCGATCCGTAAACGCTCCAAAGGAACATTTAGTCCCGAAGCAATATCACTCAGTAGGATCGTGAACTCATGCAGCGTCCGGTCGGCTTCACCGATACTGAACCGTTCTGAAGTGCGCCAAATTTTAGTGGACTCAAGCAGGATGCTTTTGGCATGACTCAGATTTCCGCTTTCCAGTGCATTGCGGATTAAAGGCATCCGGCTGGTCAGTGAAGGATTTTCTTTGGACGGTGTCTTGTCAATACTTCCGGTCACAATGGCACCCTTCAGCTTTAATAGATCGATTCCATCAAGCGCATTTTTGCCAGCTTCGTAGGATTTGGCAAGCTCCATCACATCTCCATAAGGCTGGCCAAGGCCTCCGGCAATGGTTATGCCGAATAGCTCATTCAAGGTAGAGGCTACTTTCTTCATGTGATATAAAGCGCGGAAAGCGGCATCTTCGCTGTAACCACCCTTCAGTGTGAAGATTGCGACATATTCCCGCTCTCCTTTTGGGCTCAGGAAGCTGAACGCCTGGAACTGACTATCACTGATTTCATTAATGACATTGGTAACTGCAAAATGCAGCAGCTCCCTGTCCTCATGAAACCTACCTCGCCTCACCTGCTCCAAATTCAGCACACGCAAAAGCCCCGCAACAAAGTGATTTCCCGGAGCATCCGCTCCGATTAGCGGCAGAAATGCTTCGTTGGACTGGTTCTTGAAGCTACGCTCAATGATGGATACATACATCTTTTCTTTTAGCTTCGGCAGTGACATGTTGAGCGTAATGTTTCGGCTGATAAATTCACTTTCTTTCCTACGCTTGGCCTCAAGAATATCAATAGCCTTACGCAGCGCGGCATTCAGGTCAGTACGGTTAACCGGCTTCAGCAGGTAATCGACCACCTTGGAGCGGATCGCCTGACGTGTGTATTCGAAGTCATTGTATCCGCTGATAACAATCGTCAAGAGCTCAGGAAATTCCTGCTCCACAATCTGCAGTAGTTCACTTCCGTTCAGCTCGGGCATTTTCATATCTACAATCGCAAGGTCAATTTTTTCCCTCCGCAGAATGTCCAGACCGGCATTACCGTTAGTCGCTTCCATCAGCTCATCAACACCGAGGCCTTTCCAATCTCCCAGAATCGTGATTGCCTCACGAAGTGGTTCTTCATCGTCTATAATGAGCACTTTATACATGGTGTATTCCTCCCCGGGGCAGCAGCATGTCCATCTCCGTTCCGCCTGAATCACTTCGGATCAGTAGTGCAGCTTCTTCTCCATACAGAAGCTTCAGGCGGGTATTCAAATTCTTGAGTCCTATGCTCTCATTCTCACTCTCTTCCATGCTGGACTCTTCCACTTCCTCCCACTCGGTCTGAAGACTGCCGAGCACCTGCTCCAGCCGCTCCGGAGTAAACCCCGGGCCATTATCCTCGACGGTAATGACGGTGAAGCTAGAAGTAATATGCGCCTTGATTGTAATGGTTATGGTGCTTGATACCTTCTCCAGCGCGTGCTTAATACAATTTTCCACCAGTGTTTGTATAGAGAGTTTGGGAATTTTAAGTTCCATTAAGTCGTCATTCCAGTCAAATACAACCTGCATTCTTCCCCCAAACCGGGCTTTTTGCAGGGCTAAATAACGTTCGATATGTTTAAGTTCTTCTCTGGCATAAACCACATCCTTGCCGCTGATGCAGTATCTAAGAGTTAAGGCCAGATTATCAACCATATCGGCAATTTCATCATTATTGTTCTTTAGGGCTTTCGTCGAAATGGCCTGCAGCGCATTGTACAAGAAATGAGGATTAATCTCTGCTTCCAGCGCTTTTAAGACCGCATTCTTCTCGACAATCTTCATTTTGTAGCGTTCATTGATCAGATCATTGGTCTTCTCCACCATCTTATTGAAATGCCGTGACAGATAGGCAATCTCATCCTTACCCTTCACCTGTGCTTCAGCGTCAAAGCTCCCTGTACTGAAGCGCTTCATCTGCAGTGACAGGTTTTTAAGAGGATTCGTTATTTTGTTGGAAGTGAAGCTGACTAGTATGACAGAAACAATCAGGAAGATCAGCCCGATCAGAAAGTTCAAATTCCGTGTACGGTTGGCGGCTTCATAAATCTCCTTATAAGGAATGGGCTTAATCAGCTTCCAGCCCTCCTGCTTGCTTACATCATAGATCACCAGATACTTTTGCTCTTTATCCGACCAGGTAAAACGGCCGCTCCCGGCGTCAAGGTTCTTGAGCAATCCCGCCTGTACATTTTCTTTGTAGAATTTAGGATCATCGACATAAAAAGGCTCCTGATCCGGACTAACGTACATCAGATGCTGTCCGCTGCTGAACGGAATATCCTTCATAATCCCGTCTTTTACAGACGAGTTGAAATAAAGCGATAATACCGCCTGAGGCTCCCGGGATACAATCGACCGGAACAGCCTGTGATAGCCCATAAAGCTGTTCTCTCTATTAATCGGATAATCAGCTTCTCCTACAGTGGTAATTCCACCTTTAACAAAAGACTGGTACGAACGGTTATACGGACTTTCCATCGCGCGCTGATACCAGGGCAATTGCTCTATCGAAGGGTGCTCGGCCACCCGGACAGTAATGTTATAATTCTCTTTCGTTACGGCATAATATTTATGCTCCTTGATGATATACAGGTATACAGCCTCCAGATCACTCCGCGAGAAATAGAGATTCTTCAGGTAATCCTGAACATACATCTTGGAGGAATAATCTTCAGACTCATGCAAAATCGCATAAGTAATCTCATCGTAGGAGATTTGCGGCAGTGACAACTGTTCAATTCCATCCAGGTAACTCTCCAGATTCCTCCCTACCAGAAGCAGGTTGTTGCTTGTGCTGGCAATGCTGTTGTTCACGGATTCTTTTTGCAGCATGCCATATGAAATGAAGGTCAAAGAGGTCACGACCAGGATAATAATGAGCGTAAATAGCAGGATCAGCTTGTTCACCAGCCGGCGTGACACGGACTCGAACAGATGTTGAAACGGCCGAAGCAGATACTTTTGAATGATAGCGGACAACCTCCCTGGCGATAGATTCAGTTCACCTTTTTACCCCTAACTGTACTCTTAAATCCATTTGTGAGTAAAGAGGACTGCTCTATAATACTCCATATAGAATAAACCATTACCCCACCCTAATATCAAGAAGAGGTGCATCCATGTTAAAAACTCTGGGCAGAAAATGGCGCGATAAAATAGAATTCGGCATTTTTACCCTGCCGGTTCTCATCTGTATCGCCGTAGCATTCTACATTCCGTTCTCGATGACGATCCGCTATTCCATGACCAAATGGAACGGGATTTCCAAGCATCCTAAGTTCGTAGGACTGGATAATTTCAAGCAGATCTTTACAGGAGACACTAATTTCGCGGATTCCGCATGGTTTACGATAAAATATGCCGTGCTGTATATCATCCTTGTCAATGTACTGGCGATTCTGCTGGCTGTTGTTCTGGACATGAAGCTGAAGACATCCTCTTGGCTTCGTGCAGCCTTCTTCGTCCCGTATATTCTCAGTTTGGTCATTGTCGGCTTCATCTGGAAATTCATCTTTATGCAGGGCTTCAGCTCTTTAGGTGAAAGTACCGGCTGGGGAATATTTGATCTCAGTTGGCTTGGAACGCCTGGATTAGCCTTTGTTTCGATACTCGCCGTCTCCATCTGGCAGTCCATCGGTTTTTATCTCGTTATTTACATCGCAGGTCTGCAGTCCGTACCGGAAGATCTGAAGGAAGCCGCTACCGTTGACGGTGCAGGTCCTTTCCGTAAGTTCTTCAGCATCACACTGCCGCTTCTAGCTCCATCGGTTACCATCTCGGTGTTCATGGCATTGACGAATTCCATTAAAGTCTTTGACGTGATCCTGTCCCTTACCGGCGGCGGACCTGGCGGAACCACTTACAGTATTGCTTATGATATTTACCGTGATACCTTCCAGAATAACTTGTACGGCTACGGTACGGCGAAAGCACTTATCCTATTCCTTGCTGTTCTGGTCGTTACCGTCATCCAGTTAACATTCTTCAAACGCAGAGAGGTGGAAGCATAATGAAATCACAAGGCAGAGCAAGCCGCATCCTCATAGAAATCGTTATGGTACTCCTCTCGCTATTGTTCCTGTACCCGTTGTTTCTAACAGTAATTAATTCTTTCAAAAGTTTTGGCGAGGTAATGACCGACGTCATCGCCCTCCCGAAACATCTCGTATTCAGCAACTATTCTTATGTATGGCAGTTCATCAACTATCCGAAGCTGTTCCTGAACAATCTGATTATTACTACGATCGGGCTGCTCGGAATTATCCTCATCTCCTCCATCGCTGCTTACAAGCTGGCGCGGACCAAATCAAGATGGAGCGGAGTGATCTACTTCCTGTGTATCATGCCGATGCTCATTCCTTTCCAATCCATTATGTTAACCGTAATGCAAATGGCAAAAGGAATTGGTTTGTCGGAGAGCACCTGGGGGCTGGGCGTGTTGTACTGGGGTTTTGGCGCTCCGCTGGCGGTGTTCATCTACCACGGGTTCGTTAAAGGTATTCCGGTTGAAATTGATGAAAGTGCCACCATCGATGGAGCTTCGGGATTCCGCTTGTTCTTCAGTGTCATCTTCCCGCTGCTCAAATCGGTAACGACTACGATAGTTATCATCGACGTGATGTGGATCTGGAACGACTTCCTGCTCCCGCTCCTCATGGTTAATGGTTCGCCGGATACCAAGACTCTAACCTTGGCGGCTTATACCTTCGTCGGTCAATATACTTCCGATTGGCAGTATGCGATGACGGCCATGGTAATGGCTGTACTACCATCCATTATCGTGTTCATCTTCCTGCAAAAATATATCGTTAAAGGTGTTGTAGCCGGGGCCGTTAAAGGCTAAGGTGGCAATTAAAGAGGGAGTCCCGGAAGCCAACTCATGGCTTTTGGGACTCCCTTGTTTTTTGTTACTGGATCAACTCTAGCACTTGTGGCGGACGCTCCGGGAACGGAACGTTGTTCCAATCGCTGTGCTCTCCAGATTTTTTTCATTCCCTTTAGCGGTGAAAATCCGGAGAAGCATATGCTTCCGGAGCGAGCTTTCCTCCGGAAAGCTTTCGGGCGACCGCTGCCGCTTTTCCACAATCAGTCCGTCCTCTCCGCTACTTTCGGCGGAACCATTTGAAAATCTTCTCCACACCGTTGGCGAAGCGACAGCTACCAACTTCAAATGCTCCACAAGTCATTATTTACGCTATACTTAGCGAATCGCTAGGGATCAAAAAAGAAAGCTAGCGTGTCTCCAATACCCTTGAGACACGCTAGCTTTTTAGCTTTTTAGCTTTTACAGCTTTGAAGTACAGAAGGCCGTCTCATTCTTGAAAAAATAAATCAGATGTTCTCCTGTCTACTCCTCGCTCACGACTCCCTTGGAATCGATCTTCGCGTTATACGATAACTTATTCATGAGCTTTATCGTTTCCTGATTATATTTGTCACTCATAAAGTTGGGCTGGCCGGCTAGAATCTTCACCGGGGTAATCCTGCTTGTTACCTTACTACCCTCGATTTCAACATTCAGCAGCATAGAGTTCAGCGTCTTGTCTCCCCCGCGGGTAGAACGGTTGAACACGAAATTTCCCAGGGAATAATAGATTGGCTTGTGCTTATAGAATTCAATTCCCATCAGAGAGTGGCTATGAGCTCCCACAATCATATCCGCTCCGCTGTCGATTATCTTCTTGGCAAGCTCACGTGAAGATTTCTCCGGATAATCCATGAACTCCACATTCCAATGAATATATACAATCGTGAAATCATTAGCTTTAGACGATTTCTTAATCTCCCCCAGCATCGAGTCCAGTCGATAGGCCGATGCGGCACCCGCGCGGTTAGCATCCGCTTGCCAGGACGGATCAGAGAATACGCGGCTAACGCCAATTACGGCTATTTTCTTATTTTGGACAGTTTTAATATACGGAGTGAAGGCAGCGGCACTATTCTTACCTGCTCCTGTGTGACCAAGCTTATACTTGTCAAGGTGAATGAGGGTATCCAGCATCCCTACGGGACCATAGTCCAGAATATGATTATTCGCTAGGGATACTCCATCGATTCCGGCATACACAAGACCACCCAGCGAAGCTGGTTTGGAGCGGAAGACAAACATTTTATCAGAGGGCTCGCCCCGGACCGTTACGGGTGTCTCCAGATTAACGAAGGCCATATCCGCCTTTTTAAGGGTGGTTTCCACCTTAACAAAAGGATAGTTCACTCCATATTTATCAATCTGATCACCGACAAAACCGTCCAGCAGGACGTCGCCGGCAAATGCCAGCGTTATTGCTCCAGTAGACGTTTCGGAGCTGCTTGCCATCAATGGTGCAGGAACCGCACAGCAAAATATCAGTACAAATAAAATTAATTTACGCATGATTTTCCCCATTTGCGAGCATTTTTTCTTATATTACTATAAGGATATGAGAGTTTCCAAATATTATTTAGAAAATATTAGAAAATCATTACTCTTATATTATTTTTTTTAAAATGGCCCGGAAGCAGTTGAGACCGCCCCATTCCCCGGAATAAACTGCATTGTCCGGAAGTCTAAAGTCTGTCTCCCCCCAATATACGAATCCGGCATGCAGGAGTAGTTCATTTATTGACGGCAAACTCACTGTCGGATAACCAAAGGTAAGCACCAGTAACCCTTCTTCATTCAGCGTTCTATGAAATTCCTTCAGAACTGCCGCGCTTTCCTGTAGAGAAAGATGCTCCAGGACGGAAATGCAGAATATCGTATCAAAGCTTTCATCCGCATAAGGCAGCGAAGTAAGATTGGTATGTGCCAGATGCAGATTATCGCTCCAGCTCTGAACAACTTCATGAACAGCGTCCACTCCGATGTCTTGAGCAATTTCTGATAATACCGCCTCCCTCGACAGGATACGCCGGTCCACATCACAGGCATATACCTCTTCGCAGATCTCGGCAAGATAGAATTTCAACGGATGCGAAATACCGCAGGTTGCATCCAGCACGGTATCATGCGGTGAGATGAAGTTTATGCACCACTCATATTCATAGGGACGGCTCCACCAGGATTCCGGCAGTTGGTACACCAGCTGTTCTCGCCTTGCATCATCATTGACAAAGAAACGTGATACGTACGGATGGGTCGGCATGGCCAGGTCTCCTTTATCAGGGAATTCGGTAGTGAGAGTATATTCGTAATTCTGTGTTTCATGCCTCTCCCTGAATAAGTGAAAAGGCTGTCCCATAACCCTTTTACGGATTAGGACAGCCTTGTGAAATGAAGTACTTTTAAACCCTTAAGCCTTATAGCTCACATACGTAGAAAGCGGCTTCGGTTCGATGCCATGTGTGCTGATCAAGAGATCAAGCAGCGCTTCCCATTCCGGATCAAGTCTACACTGCTCAGGATGGTTCTCAAACCAGGCAATCGTCTGCTTGATTCCCTCAGCGAAAGGAACAACCGCCTTATAGTCAGGAACGAGACGTTTGATTTTGGAGTTATCGAACACACTGCTCACCGACTTGTCTCCGATCAGCCCGTCAGCCGTACCTGGAGGCGCATAGGCAGCGATGAAATCCGTAGACATGTGCACTACTTGTGGCTCCCTGCCTGCTGCCTGGCCAATCGCGGCATAAATCTGATGCCAGTTCAGCACTTCGTCCGATGTAATATGGATTGCTTCGCCGATGGCCTCGGGATGTCCAAGCAGTCCAATAAAAGCCTTTGCAAAATCCGTATTGTGAGTGAGAGTCCATAGTGACGTTCCATCACCATGAATAACGATGGGCAACCCTCTACGGATGCGATCCACCAAAGACCAAGGTAATTCCCAGCTCGTAAGACCTCCTGGAATAGAAGTATCTCCGTATGTATGGGAAGGCCGGACAATCGTTACCGGGAACCCGCTGCTGCGGTATGCATTCATCAGCAGCTCTTCACAGGCAATTTTGTCACGTGAATACTGCCAGTACGGATTCTCCATTGGAGTCTCTTCAGTTACGATATAATGCTGTTGCGGCTTCTGGTAGGCGGACGCGGAGCTGATGAACACATACTGCTTCGTCTTCCCCGTAAACAACGAAATGTCTGTCTGAACATGTTCCGGTGTAAACGCAATCCAATCTACGACAACATCAAATTCATATCCCGCAAGCACCTGTGCGGATTCTGCCTCATTGCGGATATCCCCACGGATTACATGAGCACCTTCAGGGACCCATTCATCCCGCAGTCCTCTGTTGAACAGGTACAATTCAATGCCGCGTTCTACGGCAAGTTTCGATACTGCCTGACTGATTAGTCCGGTTCCGCCAATAAATAATACTTTCATCGGGCCATACTCCTTTAGGAAATCTATTGGTTTCTAACATAATTACGCCAAACATGCTTAGGCTGCCAATTCAGCAGTCTTTTGGCCTTTGCATTGCTGAGCAGAGTTTCATGGCCAGTAAGCGGCTCACGGAAATCCGTCACTTCCGGATAACGGGCTTTCATCAGCTCTCTGCTGCTTACAGCCATGCTGGTATCATCTGCGGCGATATTTACCGCCACTGAACCCAGGTCCTCAGCTTCTACCGCCAAGCGACAAGCCTCTGCAACATCCCGTGTGTCGATATAACTCCATAGTATCCGGTCCCGCTGCGCAGGATCATGAATAAATGAAGGGAATTGTTCATACACCGAAGGATCGATTACATTGCCAATCCTCAGCGACACGATCTGCATTCCCGTTCTGCGATGGAACATATCGGCTGTCAATTCGTTGACAACCTTTGATAATCCATAGCTGTCTTGTGGTAACTGCGGATGCTCCTCATCTACAGGCACATACATCGGTCCGAATGGATGCTCTGCGAACACAATGCCATATGATGATTCGCTCGATCCGATAACCGCTTTGCGAATGCCGAGACCGGCCGCAGCCTCAAGGATATTGTAAGTAGACATCACATTATTCTGATAAGTCACTTCACTGGTCTTGATGTGAGCAGCGGGAATCGCAGCCAAATGCACAACAGCCTCTGCCCCAGCCAGCACACTGTATACTTCACCCAGATTATTGAGATCTGCAATGAGGGTAGGTGCCGCTGATTCCTGTGGCTTATGTGTATCCACATTCACCACTTCATAACCTTGTTCCACGAAATGCCGGACTACCCATTTACCGAGCATTCCGCTGCCTCCGGTAACTACTACTTTCGCCATGATCGTTGCCTCCATTTACTGTGAGCCGAAGTTAAACGTATTGAAATGAATGTACGGAATTTCGGCCGCTGTTGACTCCTCACAATAACTACGCCAAAATATCTTCAATCGCTTGAAGTATCTCACCGCTCAGTTCAATGCCTGAAGCCAGAACATTCTCTTCCACCTGCTGAGGTTTGCTGGCGCCAACCAGTGCACTGGCCACATTCGGTTGTCTGAGAATCCAGGCCAATGCCAACTGCCCGACCGTGATGCCAAGCTCAGAAGCCACCTTGCTGAGCTGCTGTACTTTTTGGATTTTATCTTCAGTAATCCCGTTTCGTACCCATTCCAGTCTTGCTGCACGGCTTTCTGATGGAATGTCGGACACCGAAGAGTATTTACCGGTTAAGAGACCTTGGGCAAGCGGTGAGAACACAACTTGTCCAATGCCCTTGCTCTCGCCAAGCGGAATAACCTCTTTCTCAATGTAGCGGTTAAACATATTATACACGGGCTGATTGACCACAATCCGGTCCAGTAAATAACGGTCCGCTACCGCTAAAGCTTCTGTCATTTGAGCCGCAGTCCATTCGCTGACACCGATATAGAACACCTTGCCCTGGCGGACCAGATCATCCAGCGTACGCAGTGTTTCCTCAAGCCGGGTCTCTGGATCAAAACGGTGGCAATACAGGATATCTACATATTCGGTGCCCAACCGCTTCAAGCTCGCATGCATCTGTTCGGTAATATGTTTACGGGAGAGACCCCGGTCATTCGGACCTTCGCCCATATTGAAGAACACTTTCGTCGCCAGCACGTAAGATTCCCGCGGATACGCGCGCAGCGTTTCTCCCAGAAGTCTTTCAGCTGCACCTTTTTCATAGACATTCGCTGTATCAAAGAAATTGACTCCCAGACTATAAGCGGTTTCAATCGCTTTGACCGCATTTTCTCGTTCCACATAACCACCATAGGTCAGCCAGCTGCCCAAACTGATCTCACTGACTTTTATTCCGCTTTGACCAAGTCTTCTAAATTCCAAGTTTCTTCCTCCTCCGGAATGGTTTGGATCTGTGATGTACGTTCCTTTTCATTCTAGAAGAGTTTATATATAATTTAAAGAAGTGAAAACATATTCATTATATTATACATTTTATACTTGCTATACTTAGGTATAGTAGAATTTGTGCAGGAGGAGATCACTTGAAAGCAGCAGAACGTGCCGATAATTATACCCCAAAGATCCCCGTCCATATTGAATGCAGTGTTGAGAAAACACTGGATGTTCTTGGCGGCAAATGGGCTTTCCTTGTGCTGAGGGAGCTGTTCGAGGGCACCCGGCGTTTTGGAGAACTGCAGCGTAATATTGCCGGTGTCAGCCCTCGGGCACTGACCAATACGCTCCGCCATCTGGAGGACCAGGGAGTGCTTGAACGGCACGCTTTTCCGACAGTCCCCGTTACTGTTGAATACAGCCTTACACCAAAAGGTGTGGATCTTCATCAGATTCTGAAGGAAATGAAGCTTTGGGCTGCAAAGTGGACCTAAAGCAGGCTAACCTCTGAGAGTTACCCTCTGACCAAAGTAAAATCAAAACGCCGGACTGCATACAGACTGTTGTGGGATAAGCCCCGATCCAACCTGTTCCAGTTCCGGCGTTATGTTTATGCTAGGATATCAGTGACTGGTTACCGCACCCGCAGGTGCAGTACGTCCGTAGACGGAAGTTGCTCCCGCCACCGGTGCTGCCCAGAATACAGAGTTCGCTATAACTTGTTTAATCTCCGGCTGATGGTAGACCGGGAACGTCTCATGTCCGGGTCTGAAATAGAACAGCTTGCCTCTTCCCCGTCTATAGCAACACCCGCTGCGGAAGATCTCCCCGCCTTCGAACCAGGAGATGAAGACCAGCTCATCCGGAGCCGGGATTTCAAACCGTTCCCCGTACATTTCCTCGCGCGGAATTTCAATGTACTCTCCAAGACCGCTTGCAATCGGATGGCCTGGCTCTACGACCCAGATCCGTTCAACTTCACCGTCATCCCGCCACTTTAGATCACCGGTATTCGTGCCCAGCAACCGTCCGAAGATTTTGGAAGCATGACCTGAGTGGAGCACAATCAGTCCCATACCATCCAGTACGCGCTGCTGCACTTTTTCCACGATATCATCACGTACCTCATGATGGGCCATATGTCCCCACCAGAGCAGCACATCCGTGTTCGCCAGCCTTTCATCGGTCAACCCGTGATCCGGTTCATCCAGAACAGCGGTAGCAACTTCAAGCTCTTCAAAAGTTGAAAGATGATCGGCAATCGCCATATGAATTCCCCGGGGGTATATAGCTGCCACCTGCTCATTCTGTTTTTCATGCCGGTACTCATTCCACACCGTTACTTTAATCTTAGCCAAAGTGGTTAACCTCCTGTTGTTCGTACTATTAAATTTCTATTTCCTCATTGCTGCAGGATACAATGTTGCCAGTAATGAATTAAATAGCCCGTAATCCCAACGCCCAACATTATAACATAACTGTGTTGTTTTGATTAATCGGTTGTACTTATTTATCGATCAAATCAATATCATCATGACGAATATCAATAGGCTCACCGTTTGCTTTAACTAGACTGATTTGCATAGGCGAAATGCTCAGACTTCCACCACTCACTAGCACATAATAATTCTCATCCACTTCATATTTACGGATATATAAGCCTGAGCCAATGTCTTCATAAAGATAGACGTCAAAATCCTTCCATGTTAAATCCTCACCCTTTCGTGCCAGCTCGCGTATATCATCCATTGTCAATTTCGTATCCTTATTATTATCACAGCCTGAAAATACAAATAACAAAGTGAGAACTAATAAAATGATTAGATTACGCTTACTCTTCATCCTCCCCACCCCAACCCTGTAATTTATTATCCATTTAGATTATACCGCTAAACATAGCAATAACCGCTCTCTGGCTGACAGAAAACAGTTATAAGCGCTGGGTTCGCTACTCTGTGCTATGGCAACCGATTCTGCCGAATACTATTGGTGCATTTCGGCTCACTTCATCCTTGCTTCCGCTGCCAATAATAAATCGCCAGCTGCGTACGGTCCCGAAGCTCCATTTTATCCAAAATGACCGTCAGCATGTTACGTACGGTTCCATCACTTAAATAAAGCTGCTCACCGATTTCTTTATTCGATAAGCCTTGGGCGATAAGCTCAACAATATTGGTCTCCCGCCCGGTTAAGCCTACAAAGGCTTCACTGGCGGGCTCCATAATGGTTTTTAAAACATCCGGGTCCAAGACATTCGTTCCGGAGGCTAGGGCTCTGATTTGAGCAGCCATATTATCAATCGCTGCCGATTTGAGCAGATAACCCTCCGCACCTGCCTGCAAAGCGAGTCTGATGTTTTTTTCATCGCGAAAGGTAGTGAGCATCATAATTTGAATGGACGGGAACTCTTTTTTAATCATCTTCGTGCTTTCAATTCCGCCCAATACCGGCATTTGGATATCCATTAGAATGACATCCGGCTGCTGCACACAAAGCTCCACGGCTTCTTGACCATTACCGGCTACGCCAATTACTTCAAAGTCCTCTTCCTTCCCCAGCAGCAGTTGCAGGCTTAGAACCACAAGCGGATCATCATCGACGATTAAAAGTTTCATCCATTAACACCTCCTTCTCCAGAGGAATCACACAAACCAGTATAAACTCGTCATCCATGCTGATGGACAAGCTGCCTCCCAGAGACCGTGCCCGCATTTGCAAGCTCCTTAAACCAGTACCCGCTGGATTATTCCCTTTTCTAATTGTCCCATTATCGCGAATGGACAGACGCACAATCGATGCCGTTGTCTGCAGATCCACCTCGGCTGTTGTGGCATTGCTATGTCTGGCAACATTGGTTAAAGCCTCCTTTAAACAAGCTTCCAGCAGTCCCCATTGATGGGCAGTCACTGGCTCCATATCGCCCGACTTCTGAAACTGAATATGTATCTGTTGATAATTCCGGATAATGTACTCCAAATTTTCGACACCAATGAGTGTTGTTGACGTCATATTTTGAACGGTTTCCCTTAATCTCTCCGTACTCCGCTCCAAGCGGTTTCTGACTTCCTGGAGCAGCTCGCGGGCTTTAACCGGTTCTTGATCCTGAACAACCTCATATGCCTGCAGAGCAAGGGATGCGCCTGTTAAATCATGTCCCAAATGATCATGAAGCTCTCTTGATATCCGGTATCGTTCCATTAGCTCAGCCTGATGCGAGGCGGACTGATTCGCCTCCAGCAGCTCCAGCTTGATTCGTTCCAGCTCATACCGCGCTTTACGTTGCTCATCGGCTTCCCGCCTATAATCTTCTTGATTTTTTAGGGTCATAAATGAAAACCAACCCATAAAGCACGCAAGAAGACCGTTCCAGAATAAAAGGTTTGGCGACAAGGGTGTAATTAGTATTCCACCGAAGAACAAAAGAACAACAGCCCATCTCCCGCTTAAAGCCAGCTCAAAAAGCGGCAGCACTAAACCGTACGCACTGATATCCGTATAAGGGATAAACATCAGGCACAATAACGTATCGAATACGACCGTCCAGACCAAAATATCATACCGCCAGCGTAAGCTCATCATGACCAGCAAAAGGAGAATTAGAATAAAGGAGCTGCCCTTGGGTTCACCCATGATCCATAAATGAATGAGTAAACCGATATTTAACAGCCGCCATCCATTTACGAATATCATCGGTTCCAGCATGCGCCTCATCCTTCACCCTCCACAGCATCAATGAATTTTTCTAGTGCTTCCGATAATAACAAAAACGGCCGTATATAGCCATAACACCCCAATAATGAGCAGGAAATCATAATAATTCCCGCCAAAAACAATCCAATCGAGACCTTCAGCAAGCCAGTAAGTGGGAAGCACGGCAGCGATTCGTTTCAGTAAATCAGGGAACAGGTCTACAGGTATCATTAATCCGCCTAAGAGCACGATTAAAAAGAGGAGTGACGTATAAATAAGAAAGGACATCTCCCTCCTGCGGTAGAAGGAAATCCACGCCAAGGCAAGAGCAAGCGAAGTAAAGCTGAAGGAAATATACAGCAGTAAGAGCGCATTTGGCCGATAAAGCTCTTGCCCGTACAGCACCCCGCCATAAACAACTGCCGTACATTGAATGGTCACAATGATCGCATACGCCAACAGATTTTGACTTAAATAGCGAAAATGACTGACGGGCGCAACCGCAAGGCGTTTGACCACACCTCTTTCCCTGTCCTCCAGAATAATCGAGGTTAAGCGAATGCCGGCAAATAATAATATAATGCCAAAATATTGATACCCATAGGGTAGATGCGTCAAAGTCTCTCCCTCAGGCAAAAAAATGCAGGATAGTGGAACCAGGATGAGGAACACGAAATTCATGGTACTGCCAAAGCTTCTTTTTAAGGCAAAATGAAAAATCGTCATGCCATTCTCCTCCTCCCTACAGCAAGCATCACCATAAACAAAAGGATAATCGCCGTTAAGAGAATCGTGGCTTGAAGCCATGCCAAGCCAGTATGGGCCTGGTTCATTTCATCAATCGACATGATGGACAATGCCAGCGGATTGCCGTACGAACCCATAAACTCGAAGAAGGCATTGTCCGGCAAGGGTAAGAGCACTTTGGTCAGCAAGATAGAGCCAAGTCCATACACGCTAATCCATCGATCCGCGATCTTGATACTTCTAACGGAGAAGGTAATAATCAGACTGACAATGCTGGATAGTATCGCCATCAACGCAATAATATAAATCGTCCATAACCAGTTTCCCCACTCAGCCCCTAGCGCAAAATGCGTGAATAGCATTAACAGCACGCCGAGCAGAATCGAAAAAAACGTACCGCAGATCATAATGGAGAAAGCGTACAGAGTCTGGTTAAACGGTAATGAATAAACCTTCATTTTGAATGCAGTAAAAAAATCCGTATAAATACACGCCATGACAATGGACCCGCCAAATAGCTGAACGCAGAGAACCATGATGGTAGCCGCACCGGTTATATAGGGCTCAATGGTTTCATTGCCAGCACCTGAAAGGATCATGTATAGCACAGTGAGCATAATCATCGGGGAAGCAAGGTACAACAGCAGAAAATTATAGTTCCGAAGCATACGAAGTACAGTGAATGGAACTGTAGATAGAACTCTCACATCTCTCCCTCCTTATCCCTCAACTGGCTGCCAGTTAAGGTTAAGAAGACGTCTTCCAGATTGGGTTTATCACTCTGGATACCGAGCACACCCGTGCGCTCCTTCACTAGTGTTAGAATGCGATCCAGATTGCCGGAACCCGCTGCTGAAATTACACTGATCTGGCTTCCGGACAGCAGAACCTTTTTCACCCCGGTAACCTCCTCAAGACTTTTCAAGGGGACTAGATCCGGATCAGCCACGTCGATGTTCACTTTTACCTCATGTTGAATGGTTTGAATAAGCTCCTCGACAGTACCTTCTTTGATAATCTGACCATGATCCATAATCACCACTCTGGAAGCAATGAGTTGAACCTCCTCCATGTAGTGGGTCGTATATAAAATCGTTGTGCCGTTATCTCTCAGCTTCTTCACGGATTCCAGAATATGCTTCCTCGACTGGGGATCGATGCCGACGGTAGGTTCGTCCAATATCAGAAACTTGGGCCGATGTGTAAGAGCGCAGGCAATATTCAATCTGCGTTTCATACCGCCAGAGAATTTGGAAGGCCTCTGATTCGCATGATCGTTTAATCCGACAAACTCCAAAGCTTCACGTACTCTTTTGTGCTTCTCCGCTCCCTTTAGTCCATAAATACCACCAAAAAACAGCAAATTCTCCTTCGCTGTCAACTCTTCGAAGACCGTAATCTCTTGTGTCACAAGCCCCAGCTTCTCTTTATTTGAATGGGAGAATGGATTCTTCGAGTCGCCGAAAAGCTCCACCCGACCCCGCTCAACAGGCAGCATGCCGGTCAAGGTCTGGATTAACGTTGTTTTACCTGCCCCATTCGGACCGAGCAAGCCGATAATTTCACCCTGGGCAATTTCTAAATCCACATAATCCAACACCACATTTGCGCCATACCGTGCAACTACACCCTGCATCGAAGCAATCGTCATAAGGTTCACCCTCTCTGTAATATCCTTACCACAAGTATGACAATCGCATGAACCGGCCTGTAGTTACATTTGTCATTAAATCAGGATTGCTCCATAGGCTATTCTTTCTCAAAAAATTCAATAGTATTGAACATTCATTCTTATTGTTAATCGTATTGTATGTTACAATGATATTGATTCTCATTATCGTCATAGTCGAATTATTATCTGAGGAGCCTTTACAATGAAGACATTCTATGAAATATTAAACCCTTATTATGATGAAATCTTCCCTGCTAATGACAAGCAAATCAGCTTTTTATCTTCATGCTTCCCGGCTGCCTCCACGCTGCTTGATGTTGGTGCAGGAACGGGAAACACAGCTATTGCTTTGGCAAAATCTGGCAATAATCTAACTGCAACAGAGCCCGAACATAGCATAGTCACCAGAATCAAGGAAAAAGCAACGAGTGACGGACTTGATATACAGGTGATACCAAACAGCATGCAGCAAATATCCCAGATAAACGAAACATTCGATGGGATTTATTGTATAGGCAATACGCTTCCTCATTTGGACAACTTCAATGAAATCCGTACATTTCTTCAAGCTGCATATGACAAGTTGAAGGAGCAAGGTGCGCTTGTAATTCAGACTGTTAATTTCGAGAAGGTACTGCTTCAACAAAATTTTTCCTTCCCAATAATCCAAAAAGATAATTTCACTTTTACCCGTCAGTATGAGCTTCAGGATGATAAAATATTGTTTACTGCAGTTCTGGAAGTTCCCTCCGACACATATTCAAATACGCTTCCTCTGTACCCTGTTACAAAACACCAGCTGCAGAATGAGCTGCAAAAATGCGGATTTCATTCTTTATCCATATACGGTGATTACAGTAAATCTCCTTTTAGCACAGAATCACCTGGGCTCGTTATCATTGCTAACAAATAAGTCCCTTTTAAGACTCTTAGGCAAATTTTTAACAACCATATCGTAAGAGTGATCAATCATGTCAAAGACATCCGATTCTGGCAAAGTACCATCTATCATAATTGTGTTCCAGTGCTTTTTGTTCATATGGTATCCGGGTCGGACGCTCTTATGCTGCTCTCTCAGGTTCTCCGCAATAACCGGGTCACATTTAAGATTCAGGCGAATATCACTCTCTTTTTCCACAAAAATAAGCGCGAACATTTTACCAGCAATTTTGACCACTATTGGAGTGGGCCCAAAGGGATACTCCTTGGTCGCTCCTTTTTTCTTTAAACAGTATTCGATAATATTATTCTTCAAAATCGCACCTCTCCTTCGGCGATCAGTAAATTCCCTTCAACAACCACCCCAATATAATAAGGTCTTCTTGTAATAAATAACAAGTCTCCTGATTCCGTTAGCAATTCCAAAGAGATTTGTTAAGCTAATTGACCTGCTGCACCAGATTTGGATACTATGTGGCTGGCCGGACGGCAGCGACCGATTTCTGCACCCACAAATGTCCAAAAACACAAAGCAGCGATCCTCCAATAACGGGAGAATCGCTGCTCTACTCACTTTTTGTAGTTTTTCAGAACACCTTCTTCTGAGCACGGTCATCAATAATAATCTGTACCGCTTCCTTGAATCGGATCGCATGGATAACTTCTCTTTCCCTCAGGAACTTCAGGCTGTCCTGCAGATCCACATCATCAGTCATGTCAATCAGCCACTGGTATGTAGCCCGCGCCTTCTCTTCTGCAGCGATATCCTCGTACAAGTCTGCTAGCGGATCGCCTTTGGCCTGAATATAGGTTGCCGTCCAGGGTACGCCTGCCGCATTCTGATAGAACAATGCATGATCCCGGGTCGCATAGTTCGGTCCAAGTCCTGCGGCTTCTAGTTCAGGAATGGAGGCGTCCTTCGTCAACTTGTAGATCATGGTCGCGATCATTTCCAAATGGGCAAACTCTTCCGTACGTTGTTGTTATCATTAACAAAAAAGCCCCTGCACTTGGCAGAGGCTTTATACTGGTGCTTCCAGATGTACTTATAATATCATACTTTTCTTTGTAATGTTAACTGTCTTTGTCTCCACATCATAAGAAATGGAAGCCCCAAAGGCTTCAGCTATTGCCCTAGCTGGAACGAGTGTTGTTCCAGCATCCAAGTAACCATCAGCAATCTTTACCCCGTTCACTAGCACTGATACCTTTGTTTCTTTGCTTACTGTTTCATCCTCACAAGCTAACTTATTAATTAAGGTATAAATCTTATCTGTTTCAATCTTAGCAGGTTTAGTACCTGCTCGTAGTTGTGCTAATGATAATCCAAAAGTCATCTGTAGGTGCGGATAATCCTTGAAACTTGTCCAGTCACCGCCCCACTCAAACCCGAGTTCATTCCCTAATTTTATTACCTCATCCCAGTCTTTTAACTTATCCTTGTCACCGTCAAGATTCATATCCCAAGACACTGATTTTCCGTCAGGAAGTAACAAAGCAAAGTCCACAGCCAGCCCGTAGTTATGATAGCTGTAACCGCCCTTTGCGTTAGTAACGATGCTACCAGGCTTGCTTCGGCCCTGGGCATACAGCGCATCCTGCTCAGCAATTGTCCGCAAACCCTGAGTGATGATGATCGGTACACCCGCCGCAAAGCTGCGCTCAATCAGCGCCAGAACAGCGGCCAGCACTACCGGCTGAAGTCCGACTAATCTAGCGGACGATTTACTCTTTACTTGTTCAAGTGTTAATGTCATTATTCATCAAATCCTTTCTTTGCTTGCTTTATAAGTTGGTTCCCGTATACGGACACAGCTCCGCATATAATACCCTGAAGAATGCTATCCGCGATAAACCCAAGGATCAGACAGACGATAATAATCGCAACCAAAGTCACGACATATACAATGATCCAATTTGGCACCTTCGGAGTCTGCTTCAGGACATACCCGATAATCCAGCAGACAACCACAACAATCAGCAATTCCGGCTTAATAAATTCAGATACAACAGTCCATTCCATTTGCTTAACCTCCAGTGAGTTTAATGGCCGCTATAATAGCAGCAATAACAACAGTAATAATTGAACCCCCGATAGTACGCCACAACCAGCGTTGACCATCTTCAATTCGATCCAGCCGGTGATGCGCGGATTTAGTTGATTGCATGGCTTCCCGTGCTAGGTCCCTTGTTGTTTCGATAGTGACGGTCAACGTAGGGACTGCTTCAAGCGTTTTTTCCATACGTGCCAATTGGATTTGAATCTCAACAAGCTTGTCCTCTGTTCCTACAGCTCCTCCTCCTGTCATCGTCTTTTCCCCCTTCCCTATGAAACTCCCTAAAAAAGCAAAAGACATGCCTACTTGGGCATGTCCTCTATAAACCAACTCCCATCATTTACCGAGATATATGGTAATATGACACTAAAGGAGATGATTTTTTGAAGAAATATATCATCGGCCTTTTGGCCGGGATTTTGATTGGATCAGCTGGAATGACTGCCGCAGCTACTAATTCAACCGTTCAAGCTACCATTGCCAAGTTTACTTTCAGTATTAACGGAGAAAAACAGATTTTGAAAGGTGACCCGCTCGTGTATAAAGGAACTACATACTTGCCAGTGCGAGAAGTAGCTTTAATGACCGGCTATGACCTTGAGTTTGACAGCAAAGCAAAATCAATCAATTTGAAGGAAGGAGGCGGTCTCGTGACAACAAAAGAATCTAACGAATGGATATCCGCGAGAGACGTAGTCAAGGCATTCCCGGTTTCAATCAAGCTAAATTCTCAAGACACCACCATTTCGTACAATGAAACTACATTAGTTTTTCCTTATTCTTTTAAAACCAATGGTACCGACGGAGTCTATAAAAACAGTGAAGGAACTGCATCAATTAAGATTTCTGAATCATCAATCTATCTCGGGCGAGACACATTGGACATTTTGGGAATCACATTTTAATAATTCCCTCCGCCACGACTCTGAACGAATAATTGAGTAACTACATTTGCGACAACACGCCCGAGACTATCGGGCGTTATTTGTATTGTATGCCATGTTCCTCGTTGGACCCTACCGCTGTCGTCTTTACTGAGATATGGAATAATATCAACGTCTGTCCCGCTTATCGCATTGTTTGGAATTGTATGTCCGTCTACTTTTATAATCAGTGTATTCGGACTTGGACCTTCGTAAATTCCGTATTCTATTTCATGGCTGTGTGCCGGAATTTGATGTGTATGCGGCATTTCATGATTGTGTGCTGGGATTTGAACGTTGTGAAAATGTCCCGGTATTGTTATAAGATGCCTATGATCCGAAGTAAGGGCATGTACGTGACCCCCAGATGCGATGAAAGTTACCGTCCCTCCTCCTTGAACCATAAGCGTAGTACCGTTAGGAATTCCATGGTTGTGGTCGTCCGCTGCAGAAACTGCATCTGGTATTTCAATCGCAAACTGCATCCACTCGTCTGATGTCGTAGAAGATAATACTTTTGATTCATCAACCGAGGTAGTTGGAATTCTAGCTGGTTCTGTTGATGTAGTTTGTGTACTACTTGGCCCCGAAGACGTTGCTGGTGCTGATTCAATGGCTTTCGAATACGCCCTGAATGACTCTGTTTCAAAACTCAACCGCACTTTATTAATGCGAACCGTTTCCTCCGGCACATAAAATTTAAGTATGGCAGGATGATCCGGGTCACAGTTATCAGCAAAATCCCGAGTATCCAAGTTAGTTGCTCCCTGCGCATACACTTCGGATGCATACTGCCGGTTCCGTAGCGTGGCTATGGTCCCGGATATATCCTGTGTCCGGTTGGCAATCTCCAGCGTGACATTACCAGGCTGTCCGAAAACATCCTGCTTCGATACATTGAGCACACGGGTAATCACATCAATACCCATTTCCTGATCAATCACCCGAACCATAGCCCCCGACTTGAACCGATCAATCGGATCATTCGTAATGGCATAAAGCTCGGACGCTTGCACGGTATAAGATACCCTTGGCTCCTTGGCCTCGCGTAACAGCGCCTGACAATGTCCCAGCAGCACATCCGGGTACTCAATCCGGCTATCTACAAAGACACTGCTTATCAGACCATAGCGCTCAATGTACTCCGGCTCCGCCTGCACATATGGCAATCCGCCATTAAGCTCGGCAAACGTCAGTTGATTAACCCCTTCCCCATACCCAAGCCCGTAGATCCGAGTAACCGTGTCGCTCGGATCTTCGACTCTCGTTATGCCCTGCATATTGACACCGTACCTGATATACGCCTCTTCCTGCTGTGAGGGCTGGACAAGGCTCAGCTTCCACGGACAGACGCTAGTATCGTACTTCCACTGATATTCCTCCGCGAACGGCTTCGGAACGCTTAGAATAGCTCCCAGCAGGTTCTCATTCTCCCAGTTGTACTCAAACTGCCTATCGAATTGGACATTATCAATAACCCATCGCTGCACCGCTTGCCGCTGTAAGATATAGGTCAGCACATCCGCCGTGTACACACCCAAGTTGCCGACAGTGTGATACTGGAACAATACATCATCCAGCAGCGTTGCAAGAACATGCTCACATTGATAGGTAATGGTCCCGCCTCCACTGTCCCGCATCGTCGTGTTTGGGAGGATACGAAACAGCTCCAGCCGTTCATCACCGTCATACAACTCCACGAAATACAGTGGGCGGCATTCCGCGTTTTTCTCATCGTCAGCCGGTAGTGTGAAGGATGCTGTCCAAAGCCCGTTAAATGGCGTTGAATAACCAACCGTCAGAGCGTTCTCCAGCTCAGCAACCCGCCGCATCTGCAAATCATAAACCGTGATATACGATTTCCTCATTATATCCCCCTAAACATATTTGTCCTGGTATGTGATTCGGATAAGAACGTCTCGCCCTTCTGCTGCATCGGTGTATGTGATATGATTGACACCCAAATTCAGGTCAAAAAAATCACCCTGCATTTGGTGCAGGGCATTCTGGCCGTTCAAAGTGAATTTGAGACGTTTGGCATCTATAATAATCTGATCCCCTGGCTCAAAATCCCCCATGAACTGGATAGTGTCGATGTGGAACCGGCTCCCGTTCGCCCGGGTCAGTCCCGCGCCATGCATAAAGGCCGATTGCAGCCGCTCCCGAATAAAATCTGCTGACATGTGAGCAGTCCCATGAAGAGTAGCCGCAAATGATACCTCCCTAATAAAGTCAGCTTGAAGTAATCCGGCACCATGAAGCGTAGTATATCCCGACATTATCAAAGCACCAGCACCTTGCAGACTTCCAGCCCCATGAAGCGTAGCGCTACCCAGCACGAAAACCGTTAACTCCCGGTTAAATGGCAACCGATTAAAATATCCGCCGAACATCATCTCACCTCCAAAAGAGCCCCCATACCAGGCATGAGGGCAAAATAAAAACGCCCTGAGGCGCTACCAGATAAACTATTCTATTATGACTTGGACTCCGCCTCTTTCAACGCATCGTATTCTGGTTTAATTTCTGCCGGGACGTCTTCTTCGGCCTTACGTCCGGCCTTGACCAAGTCGCGGTAAGCTTTTGCAAGCAGTTCCTTATTAAATGGCATCTGCTACACCCCCATTCCAAGAATCATCTCAAACAGCGATGTGATAAGTTCTTTGTTATCCAGATCAGAAGATTTGAGGGCCTCATTATCTTCCAGCGCCACATCCAACTTTTCTTCCGGCGTAAGCGGTCTTGGTGTTTCCTTGAAGTATATAGTTTTTGTTTCTGTGTCGATAAATTCAACGAAGGCAATACCTCTTTTTGGGGCTGGCTGCTCCGGAAATGTGGTTATATCAATGCATTCATCAAGAATTTTCTGAGAGATATTCCGTGTATCGAAATATGTTGTACCCTTGGCTTTTGTTACTTTGTCGTAAGAAACCAACATGATTTAATCCTCCTATTGTAATCCGTATTTAAATTCGAATACAGTCAACACGTTATTCCCAAAAGCAACTCCCATATTATTATCAGTTATGATTTTAGAGTAACAATTTGAAGACGCATGTATCAAATCGGTAACTGTATATTTGGTAGATGTGAATGTTTCAGTACCGCACCATTTAAGACCGTAATTATTATTAGGTACGGAATTATCTACTGTAAATAAATTATCAAATTTGTCGAACATAAACCCAGAGTGAACAGTGGTAACATTAGTTTCTGCGATCACTACGGAACCATCGACAGCCGATAATTTAAAAGCCGTCTGACCGGCTGTTGTGCCGTATATATACCCCTTGTAGTAAATAAGTTGTCTACCGGTATATAACGACATGCTCGCCCTAGTCCAGACTACCGCTGATGTGCTTATGCGTATTTTCTTTACTGAGTAGTCGGAAAGGTGCACATATACTATATCCGGGTCTGTAGGATCGCTACACATAGTCTGTATCGCATAAGTTACACTTATATTTTTTACAAAGACTCCAGAAGAGGACGTTATTTCAAGATAGTTACCACCTGCTGTTACAATAGTCCCGTCACCTAATTCTAATAATCCGCACATAGTGCTAAGGCTATTTGTTAGAATTCTTGACCATGTTGGTGCAACATTGCTACCTCCCACTGATACCGGGACTTTGTGAACGTAATTGTTAGTAGCCGCAATACAATACGAACCATTTCTAACTACCCACAAACACACGGATTGTGATGCTGACAGAGCAGCGCTGGTAAAAACTTGAGCTCCATCCCTGAGACCGTATATGCGATGATTTCCAGCTTCAGGAACGCCGAGCAACACCAATCTATCCGCATCTCCGTTGTAAGCAAGTTGGGTTACAGTTGTTCCAAAACCGGATGCGAATAGTGCACGAGCAGCAACGTCGTTCTTTTTTATTGCTGGAGCCATGCCTTGTATGCCGAAAATATTAGCGGTTGTCAAAACATTAGCTGGAATTAGATCTGGATCTCCTAATACCGTGCCACCGCTTGTATAACCCGCAGGAATGTTCTGGTTTGAAGTTGATGGTGTTATTGTACCTAGTGCTCCGTTGTTAGGCATCGTACCCACTACAATACCTGTGTCAGTTCCGATAGTATTTGGGGCCAATACTTTATCTGCTGTAGCGTCTCCATACTCACCTCCTTCACCCAATAGTTGAAAATTTGTACCGTCATAAAAGAGAGTATACACCCCAATCTTTAGCGTAGCGTCTGTACCGCCAGCTTTTTTGATTGCCTTAGCCCCGGAAGCGTTGATATTGAGGGTAGCCGCACCGGTAGAAGCCGTATTGAACTTGACGGTAAACTTCTGATTCGCTGATATAGTCTCCGTAGTTGTCACGCTGTACGCGTTTCCGCTATTCGTTGTCGTGCCGATGTGCGGAACGTGCTTAGCGTTGTCGGCGATATGAGCGTTAACTTTCGCCTGCGCTCCCGCCGGTGTCTCCGCAGCATCAGCCGTAGCTTTAACCGCCACGATACGCGTTTCGTGATCCGCAATATTTTGCCTGAATGCCTCATGATCAGCTGCAGTGAACATCCGAGCAATTTTTGTCCCTGCCGTCCAGGATTGTGCATTCGTACCGTCTATCCCTCGCGTGACTCCGGTAAGGTTATTCCCGGTCTTGCCCGTATAAAGAATCGTCTCCGCCGACTCCCCTGCTGGGGATAAAGTAAGCATGTTTGGAGGATTAGGCAGAACAGAACCATCCAGAACAGTAATTGTAGTCTGAATTGCGTTGATATCTCCAGCCAGCTCCGTTTGCCTACTGTTTGCAAAGGCAGAATACATTTGTGTTTGCGGCATATTTGCAGACCTCCTTATCCAATCTCAATCTGGATCTCACCGGACAATATTTTGAAAACGTCATTTACAAGAATGCTTCGAGCGTTATCAAGTGCTCCAAACGCCCACAGATTGCCGCCGTTGGCAGCGTCCCTAATGCCGATATGTGTAATTGTTCCCCAATTGCTCTCTGCTACTGGAGCAACTACGTCACCGGTGTTTTTTATGGTCAACCGTTGTACTGATGATTGCACACCAGTAATCAGATTGTAGAGTATATAATTTTCCGGTGCTGGAGCACCAAACGTGATTTCTTGCCGCTCGTATTCACCTGCAGTCACTTCCTGCCCTGTATCCGCCGCAGTCGGATTGCTAGTATATAGCGCGAGATAAACCGTATCCGGCCAAGTCACTACAACGCCGCGAAAAGCCGCATTCAAAGCAGCCGTTACAAAATAGTTTGATAGATTCAAACTCGCCGCCTCCTATTCGATTTGATATTCATTTTTGATAATGAAGCCGGTTAATGTGGATGGAGTGTTATTGGTAACCACAATCACCGGTTCCGTGCGAATATTTCCGGAAGATAAAATTTCCTTAGAAAAAGGAGATGCCATGATCTGCATCTCCTCCAGTATTTCAGGTCCCCGTGCGAACGGATCATAAGCCACCAGGGGCAGCGTGAAGTCTCCCATTCCAACCAAACGATCTATCGGCAATGAACCCGAGTACCGTACTTTGAAGGTCTGTTCTTTATGATCGTTGAAGATCAGATCAACCGTTTTCGGTCTGCCATATGCATCCACAAGCAGTTGTGCCAGAGTATCAGCCGCATACTGCAATGCTGCTGGTGATCGGGTAATGAACCTGCATTTCAACCCGAAATTCCGAGCTTCCAGATCCGCTCCGAAGTCCCTGACTCCATGCCGACCAGATATGACCAACAGCCGGTCACGTGTACCCGGAAGTATAGGCCGATCCGATCCCCGCATGACCATCAGACCAATGTCAGCCGGTCTAACGCCTGCTATCTTATACACACTCATGTTGTCGCTCCTCTCGCAGCTCCCATACCCCGGCCTGCCATGGCAACGCCGCCGCTGATTACATTGACAACCTCCCGGACAATAGTGGTCACATCCGCGTCATCACGGACGTAGAAGGTTGCCCCATCTAGCATTTTTTCAAAGTTATACGTATTCTTGGTGCTACCGCCGGATGGTGCTGCACTCTTGCCAGAAAGCCCGCCCGTAACCTCTCCGCTGATTTGATCCATGGCAGCAGTGACTTGACGCGCGCTCTGTGAGATCCCTTCAGCCATACCAGCGCCGACCATCTTACCGACTTCATCCCGCATGACTCTGGACGGAGAATGAATGCCAAGTGAATCCTTCATGCCATCGACAATTCCGCCTGCAAAATCGGATATCTTGTCCTTGATCCAGCCTGTCATATTCTTGATGCCATCCCATAAGCCACGCACAATGTTCTCCCCGATATCCAGCATCTTGCTTGGCAGGGAAGTGAAGAACGTAACAATCGTATTGATGACCTTTGGAATTTCCGTCTTCGCGGTGGCAATCAGATTGGATGACCATTCTATGAATCTGCTAAATGCGCTGCTAAGCTCAGCAGCTATTTTCCCTGGCAAAGTTACAAAGAAGGAAACAATGTTGCTGATGATCTTCGGCACATCGGTCATGACCCAATTGATTGCTTCTTGGCCCCATTTGATCATGGTACCAATAGCAAGGCCAAGGGCATAACCAATTTTACCTGGGATTTCATTGAAGAATCCGGCGATTTTTCCGGGAAGATTTTTGATCACATCGACGATGGTAGACCAAATCCCGTCCACCCACTTTTTAAAATTCGGATTCATGTCGTATAACATTTTGAGTGCTCCGGCAATTGGGTTGGTCAGCAGCAATAGCAGATTCCCCCAGTTTCCCTTCACCCAATCGATTACCGCGATAAATGCACCTTTTATGGCATCCCATGCACCGATTAATGCATTCCGAAAATCCTCATTCGTATTCCAAAGTACGATGATAGCAGCTACTAACCCGGCCACAATAGTAATAATCAGCCCAATTGGATTCAATGACATTGCCAAATTCAGCGCAATCTGGGCAATGGTTAATCCTTCATTTGCTACTCTCCAGAGCTTAATGGCTTCTACTAGCCCCATAACCATAGATACCACATTCCAGGTAAGCATGGCCGTACCGATGGCAGCAGCTCCAGCAGCGATGTTTCCCGCATTGTTAATGATCCATCCCAAACCATCAACAATCGGGCCAAAATCCATATTCTTAACCGTGTCCACAAGGTCATTGACCGCAGGCATGACCAAATCATTGATTGGCCCAGATAAATCAGTTATCAGTTGCCGTTTAACGCCTTCCAGTGCAGATCCAATGTCGTTGTATTGCACGTCATTGAGCTGCTGCAGTGTGTCACCAGTCATGTCTGCCGTATCATTGATATCACCAAGCGCCTTAATCGCCTGAACGCCTAAGTCCTCCCACATCGTGCCAAATAGCGCAACGCCTGCCTGATTCTGAGCTATGGGATCTTTCATGTCACCAAGCCGCTTGACTACATCGTTAAACGCCGCCGCCGATTCAGGTCCGCCAGCTGCGAAGGTTGAGAATAGTTTGGTCGCGTCTAGCCCCATTTCCGTCAGCGCAGCCCGGGCATCGTCCGTACCTTCACGAGTGATAATGCCAAATTCCTTGACAGCATCCCCGACAGTAGCAATTTCAAAAGCACCGGAGGAGGCACCCTGAATAAGGGTATCCGTAAATTCATTGGCATCCAGTCCAAGTTGAGCAAAATGAGGGGCAAATTCATTTAGAACATCCAGCAAGTCGCCGCTCTTATTCGCACCGTTTTGGGCACCCTGGGCAATCAAGGCATACGCCTCATCTGAACTTATCCCAAAGTTAGTCATCAAGGCATTGGCTGCTTTAATGCTGTCAGCCACTTCAAAGTCAAAAACATCCCGCATGAGCAAGGCGTTTTCGGAAGTTTTCTTCAACTCATCGCCCGTCTGCTTCGTGACCTGGTTCACCGCAGCCATAGCATTAGCGATATCATCCACGCTTTCACCGAAGTTGTCCGCGTAAATATCATTTGCAGTATCTCGGAATTCTTCCATTTGCTCTGCGGTTGCTCCGGTCTGCGTTTGCAGATGGTTCATTGCTTTGTTGGACTCGTCCCCAAACTTCACTAAGCTACCTACTGCCGAAAGTGCAGCCGCACCAATAGCAGCAATGCCAAGTGCCGCCTTTTCAGCAATGGCAGAACCCATGTCCTTCAGCTGCTCACCAGCGGATTCTGCGGAGTTGGCTAAATCGTCTGTACTATCGGCAGCTTGATCTGATCCGCTGCGCAGATCATCAAGTGACTGAGTAACATTCCCTAGTTCCCGCAAGTTCCGGTTAAGTGCTTCAGTTTCTCGGTTAATCGTCACCTGTAATGCCTGCGCTGCACGGCTGCTTTCTCCTTGCTCCGCAACTATTTGCTGATACTGTGCGGTAAGGTTGGCCACTTTCTGCCGCTGTAAGTCCGTTATGCCATTCAGGGCATTGATTCGCTGCTCCAGACCTTCCTGAGATGATCCCCAATCGTCCATACCAGCCGCCGCGGCCCGGAATCCGGTGTCAATAATTTGAATCTGCCGATTGAGCGCATTAATGTTTGCTTTAAAATCTGAGGTATCTAAACTGACGCGCCCGCCGATGTCATTTTCATTCTCTGCCATCTCTCACTCGCCCCCTTAAATCCAGTTAGGCGCGCTGCTTGCGCGGTGATAGGTCTTTCCATTAATAACGCGGGTGTTCGGGTCATCGGATGGTTTGAAATTGATAAACGTGAGTAGATTATTAAAGTCCGTCTCATCTATCGAATGCAGTGTCCATCCTAGATTTTTCACCAATTTATATTTCAGGCTCAGCATACTTACACGATAGCTCGCCGGGGAATCGTCTTTCGGTTGATCCCCCGGGCTTAGTTTTTTCTGACACCACTCATCACATTTTTACAAAGCGTCTGGAAGACACTCATCAGTTCCTCGGTTTCAACGCCTTCATTCAGTTCATCAAAGGTGAATTGTTTACCGAACGCCGAAACTATAACCGCCTTGACCTCTCTATAAAACTCGCGAACTTCCTGGATATCCGGTGTATCGGACTTAAAGCTTTCCGCCCGCTCCGCAATGTCAAATATCGTATCCATCAGCCCCGTTTTAAGACTACATGTGGTGAACGTCTTTGTCGTTGCGCCCTGGGCATCCGTGAATTTAATAAATGCCGGTTTCATTTAAACTCTCGCCTCCGCTAAATAAAATAGGACGGATCGCTCCGCCCCTTGAATACATTATGCCGTTGTAAAACTAATCACTGTTTGCGGCAGCGCATGACCGAACACATCCACGGCTCCGTTGATGATCACTGCATACTCTGTCGCTGCAGCCAAGTTAATATTCGGATTAATGGTCAAGATCTTCCCTGTACCATCAAGTGATACTGCTGAGGCAATAACATCGAAACTACCATTCAGCAGCACCGCCGAGTAAGACGCGAGCTTATTGCTGAATGTCAACACGACATTGGCACCTACGGCCACGCCTGTGGCATTATTGGCCGGAACACTGATCAGCGTAATGGCTGCAGGAGATCCCGAGTTGTCCGGGGTCTGGACTTGATCAAACCATCCAGTAGGATCAAAGGCTTCGTGTGTCGTATCGCCGGAAATCTTCTTGATCGGCTTCTCCTCACCCAAAACCTCAAACTGTTTGGTCGTAGCCACGGCAGTGTAGGTCAGCTGATAGGTGCGAATATCTACATCAGACGTTTTAGTCGCTGCCTCTTCAGCTCCACCGGAGAACGTCCCTTTCAAATACCAGGTGTACCGGTGATCAGATCGCCCAATATTTGCACGATATCCGACCGCTACATCCGGCGGATTAGGCTGTCCGCTATCAATCAATCGTCCAGTAGCCGGATCAAAGTCTTTCCCCAGCAGCTCTGCCGCTTTGTAAGCGGGGACACCGGATACCGTAATCGTCAAAGTCGTTACACCTTCAGAAACATAGTTGTTACCTGGAACATTGTCATAATAAGTCGGCGTGTTGCTGGTTTCCGCTTCTGCCGAAATTTCTGCAGTTGGTGCAAGGTACTTCGGGGCTTCCGCCGTATAACTATCCTCTGTATCAGTGACTTTTGCATAATGGAGTCTGTCCACACCAACAAATTCACCATATTGTTTTTCCACTTTCATTCCTCCATTTCATAGAACCTGTAATCACAGGTATATCCGTAGTGTCCTGTCATCTCCGAGAACGGAAGATCACGCCCGCCGACTCTCAGGAACCCAGCCGCCAACATTACATCCTTAATCGCCTCAGAAGCTCCTTGTTTGATGGCTGGCTTCTTGCTATACAACGACACCTGAACGCGCCACACGAGAGACGTAGGCTTGTTATCCGCATGACTTGCGGGGCTATCATCAATCACCTGATACGTAACAAAACTTTCCGGAAGCTTTGCATTTGGAGCGGATGTGCCTTGCTCCCGCACATCATGACCTAATTGTTCCAGGGTTGAACATGCCACTTCATAGATATTAGTCAACCGGCAACCCCTCCCGCTTCAGCACTTCCCGTTGAATCTTTTTGACCTTTGATTTGTTTTTCTCAAAAGCCATGCGTATGCCCGGGTCTGCTGGTTGGGTAGGTGTACCGTATTCTACAAATGTAGAGTGCCAAGCTCCCGGCGACTTGGTATCATCTATACCGACCTGGACAACAATTTTGTTGCCGAACTGCTGCGGATCTGCGACATCCACCCCAGCCAGCGTGGTTCCGGTCAACTTGTGCTTCTCTGCCCACTTCGAAATGTCTGCCTGGATAGGTGCGGCACTCTCGGTTAATGCCTTTTTCACAGCATCGTCAACGCTCCGGCCAGCTGCAGCCACACGTGCAAGGTAATCCTCAACACCGGACACGTCTAGGGTAATCGTGCGTGAGTTCGTCACTCTCCGGCTTCGTGCCATTATGCATTCACCACCCGCTTGACCTTGACGATCATGAATTGATTTCGCATTTCCACATTCTCAATGTTAGTTACTTCATAAGCAAGTTCAACATTATCTTGCAATAGAATGCGGTCCCGCTCCGACACATCCCGGCGATACCACATAGTCAGCTCCGCAGTGTCCGCAACAACTATTGTTCCGGCGCTTAAACTCTCTGATCCGCCGCGTCCCTTCCAGTTGCAGCAATCAAGCGGAATATCCGCATCAACATATGAGATATCAGATGCACCGTTGACCTTCGTTTCATGACGGTGCTGGATACGGATCTGAGTGGTAAACTGCTGAACTCCCGGCTTCCACATTTCACGTCACCTCCGGTAGACTGCGGCAGGCCAGTTGAGTAAGCAGCAAATGAAAAACAGCGGAAAAGTGAATCTCTCCGCTGTTCAGATTGTATAAGTCCGTCACGCCGACCACGATTGCACCAATAGCTGCATCATCGGCCATCATTTCATCGGAAACGCCTGCTCCGGCCATATAAGACTTGACGGCCAGCAACTTAGGCAAGAGTATTCCATCGAACACGTCTCCTTGCGCTGGCATCCCCAGCCCAATCTTGCACTGCTGTAAAAGTTCTGCATCCGTCATTATTCATCCCCGCCTTGCTTTGGTTCTGTTGGCGGTTCCGGTTCCGCTGCTGGCTCTCCAGCTGGTTCAGCATCCAGTTCGGCTTCGCCTTGCGTGGTCACCTCTACGTCAACGGACAACGGAACCAGCACGATTTTAATCCCGGCATGCTCCTGTTCCATCCGCAACTTGTTGGAAAGCTGCTCATGCTCTTCTGCGGATAATTCGCGGGTGGCCTTCCAAAGTACAAGCGTTTCACCAGTCAACGTGGAAGATTCAATGCCGTCAATCTTTGTAGCCTGTGTTTTTTTAGCCATCATTTTCACCACCTTTATGGGGCCGTGAAGCCCCGTTTATTAGGATGCTGCCGCTTTCGTGATAATCACGCAGCAATCTGCACTCAGAAGCTTGCCATCAGCGATCAAAACGGCTTTATCTACCCATTCATTGGTATCATGGTCAAAATACCGGAACATGGTCATTTGCAGATTGCTATTCAAAGCATAGTTGCCCAGGTTGCAGTACAGACCAACTACATCACCCGTTGCCGCTTCAGCATATGGAGTAATAACATCATCCTCAACCAATATGACTTCCTTACCTCCAAAGCGCTCCTGCGGTCCTTCTGTGATGCCGTAGTTAATCCGGCCTATTGGCTGGCCGTTGTCGTCCACCATGCCATTGATATAACCCTCAAATGTGCCGGAAGCCATCAAAAATGTTGCTCCTGCTTTATGGGCCAGAGGCATCTTAGCCATGACCTTTTTTGCCCATTGCTCCCAACTGCCAAACTCAGTCGGTGTCATGGATACTTTCTGAGAAGCAGTTACCCGAGGATCAACGGTGATACCCAAAAGGCTGCCATTCCCCGTACCTTTCACAACGGCAAGATCAAGCGCTTTAACCATGGCCTCCACGATAAGATCAGTAATAGTCGATTCGAATCCGCTTAGGGTTACGGTGCTCGCCAGCAAGGAAATCGAAACCTTGCATTCCAAACCATAGTAATTGAACGATACCTTTGTATTCGCTTGAACCTTTTGTTTATCTGAAGGTGTTGTCTGACCGATCCATGTTGCAACCGGCTTAAGGGAAAGAATAGGAACATCTACCCCACCAGGAATGTTAAGTTTGCGAATCCGCTTGTAGACTTGACCGTAAACGGACATTTTCTGAATGACTTCATTCAGGATAGTTGTAGGAATCACAGCCGATACATCGGTAGTCTGCGTCATTGCGTTGGCACGAAGTTCAGGCTTGACCTCCCCTGTCTTAGCAAAAGCCATAAACGCGTTACGGTATTCCAGAGTTGAATATGGGTCTTGCGGCTCGTCGGAACGTTGCTGTGGAACTTGGGAAAGCCCAAACGATGCCAGCACTTTTGCAAGTCCTGGGTTGCCAGCAGGAGGTTGTCCCGCTCCGCGCTGTTCAGGAGGGATGTTACCTCCAGCAATCGGCGGTTCCACTTCATCCGGCATTTCATCGAGAATTCCACGAAGCTCAGTAATCTGAGTATTCAGTTCTTCCATCTCCGTGTTAATGCTACGAAGCTCAGCAACTACTTCAACAGTAGCAGAGCGTGTAACCAGCGCCGCCTTTCTTGCCTCAAGTTTGTCCAGTAGAGCTTTCAGTTTCTTTTTATTCATATTATTCACCTTAACCCTTCGCTAAAATTTGATTTCGAATCCTTAACATTTCAAGCTCGCTGTTCGAACTGTCCAGTTGAGACCGCGCACTCTCCAGTGCAGCGCGGGCACTCTCCAGTGCCTGCTGGTCACGAGCATTTATATCAGTCCCGTCATAAGCCGGGAAGGATACCGCCGAGATTTCAATAACTTTCGCAATGTCTTTGATTCGTCGAGTGGGAATCTCTGTGTCAAGGTCTTCCCAGACCTCGCCGCCCTTGCGAACGATAAAGATAAAGGACATACCCGAAATGTCTCCACGATCCACTGCACTGTGCAGCGCCCTCGCTTGCATATTATTTTCGATATCCAGCACGGCCCGTGTAGCAAGACCTTGCTGATCCACTTGAAGTTGCAATGTAGAATTGGCATTGTTGTTCCTGCTACGCGCCAAGGGGATTTGCGACAAATCGTGATTCACGCTCATCAGGACATCTTTAAAGTCGGTTTTGTCAAAAGCCCCGCGTTCGATAATCTCTTTGAACCAACCTCCGATAATCGTTTTCTGATCGAAAACAGCAGCATGCCCTTCAATGACATTCCCATTAGGATCAGCCTTCAGGTCTTCCATTGCAAATGCACGACGCTCCGGCCCCGTAATTGCCGGTGGGTTAATCTTCGCCATCTTCCTTCACCGCCTTTCCAGCTCCCGCCTTCGCACTGTTGAGCTGATAGATATTAATGATTGATCGGTCCACATAGTTAAGGCTCTGCGTGATTCGGTTACCGTCCGGAAGTGGAGGGTAGCCGAGCAGTGCCAGCTTTTGATTATCATCGAGCAGCCCCTGCTCCCCTGCTATCTTGATCAGGTCGAGTTTAGCTGCTGTACTGAGATACATCATGTCCCGCTGATAAAAAACGATCTCGTTCCCCACATCAAGCTCCCTGGGACTGAAGATCGTTTTAGAAAAGGCTTGGCTGAGTCCGATTAAGATAGGTTCAAGGGTGCTTTCGTAAAATGCCTGATACTGCTCATCATTGTAATCACGGGCAAGCATGGGCAACGAAACGCCGAACCACTCTTGAACGCTGGTTTTAAGAAAGGTCATTGTATCCTTATCCACCATCTTCGGATCAATGTTAACCGGTATGAATTCCCCCTTCAGGTCAACCGGCAAAATGGCCGAATCGCCGGAAGCCATCAGCTTTTCAAAGCGCTCCCGCTCCTTACGCTGCGTATCATCGTCCATCATTGTTGCAATCTTCATTACTCCACGGATAGACATACTGGTCTTTATGCCTTTCTCTATCCCTTGCAGTACGGTGTCATTAATCCGTAATACCTTCAGCAGCGCTTCATTATCCGGTTGCCCGTTCAAGCCCCCGCCCATGATTTCATTCATCGAAAAACGCTTGCGAATGTGAATCACATCAGAATAGGGAACGGTAAAGTTCTCGCCGGACTTAAAAAACATCTTCACATACAAAACCCCTGTCGGATCTTGAAGGAAATCGACCTGATAGGGGTTAAGAGGGTAAAACGCTGAATAGTTTCGGCTCTCCGATCCGTCTTCTTGCTGCACGGTGTACAGAGGATAGATGAACACATTGAAATTCGTGAACAGTAACCAAATTATCTTTTCCAGAAAGTCTCTTGTTGTCATTAACTCATTCGGCCCGAATTTGAAGAGCCTGTTCAGGTTCCCGCGTGGCGTTGTCTGGATGCCATTGTTATCCGTACGAATATGCCTTGGCTGCAGTTTGCTGATTTCCGTTGCTATGATGTCAATGCAATTTTGTACAACATCGGAAGCATAAATATTGTTTCCAAACTGGCCGAACACGGGCATGTATCCGTTCAGCATTTTTGCCCGAATGAATTCCTTCGATTTCGTAACAAGCCCTTTAAAGCTATCAATTAAGGACACATTCCTGCCCTCCTTCCTCCAATCTTTACGCGCATAGGCGAAGGAAATCACTGCGGTTGTCGATATACACCCGATATGAAACTATCAAGGTCACCGCTCCGTCAATTTTCCTGTCCTCTTTCCCCTGCACCTTGATTGGCATTTGTTCCATCTTAGAATTGACTGTGATCGCTGTGTTTTCTAGGCACCACTTGTCCAGGCTATCGTTGTTGTAATGGATCAGATCGCTTTTTAAGTCTGCCTCAACAAGCTTCATCGGTTCGGACATCGGCGCCCAGTCCTGAGCCACACGAACCATATCAAATCCGTACTCTTCCATTTCCTTCACCCAGTAGATAGCAGACCACTTGTCATATCCGATCTTCAGGAACCTAATTCCGTATTCCTTAACCAGCTTCACGAACCATGCAGTTACCAACCGGAAATCATTTTCATTTCCGGGACTCACCGTGATCCGGCCCAGTCGAATCCATTCCTTGTATTTCTCCAAATCCTCTTTCGATAGATTAGATAGTTTTGATTCCGGGATGAAGTATTGCGAAACCGTAAACTTCTTGCCATCTTTAAGGAACAACGCCCTTGCACAAGCCAAGTCACCGGACTTGGAAAGATCCACTCCGCCTATAGCCACACGCCCACGCATTACCTCCAGGTCAAAAGCTTGATCATTGGCATTGACGATATCATTCATAGTCAACCAGGAAGCAGCATTGTTCTGCTTGATGTTGAAGTCCTTCGCCAGCACAAAAATACGCGTTGCCTTGTTGGTCTTGGACTCTTCCATCATTCCGCGAAGGAAGCTCCATTTCTTGATTGTTCCCAGCCCTGGATTGCTCTTCACCCAAGTGCGTTCATCCTGCCAAACTTCCTGTTCGCTGTCTTGCGTATACATCCACACAAGCCAGCGTGGACGATGCAATTCCCGGTTCAGCACCTGTCTGGCCTCAATCATCCGGCCATCGAGATAACCGTCATTGGTGAAGCCCTCTGTCGTCAGCTCATAGTACAGTGGTTCATCCTGAGTGGATAAGGATTGCCGAATAGGCATCACACCACTGTTGTCCTTCATCTCGTGGACTTCATCTGCAGCACCTACCGCGATATTCCGGCCTTCCTTCGCACCCGTTTTGGCGGATATCTTCTTGATGTGGCCCTTATTCCGGTAGCTGAATTTACTATTCTTCTTCCGACGTTTTGGATTTCCGAAGTAAATGCCGGTTAGGTTTTTTCGTGTCACCTTTTCAAGGGATGGACTCTCTTCCCGCATAGCGTTAATGGCATCAAACATGAGGGAAGCCTGCTCATAATCGTTGCTGGAACAAAGGATCTTGATTCCCTCCGGACCACAGAAAAACTCAGCCAGATTCATAGCTCCGATTAAAGGCGTTTTCCCATTCTTCCGACCCACGACAAAAAGCACGTCTTGGAAAAGACGTACCCAGCGCTGAATTTCCTCTTCGAATATCTTGAAAGCATGCAATGCAGTGATGAACGCCTTTTGAAACAATACCAGCTTGAACGGCTTTCCCGCATACGGCGCTTCAAAGTGACGACATTTTTCTTCAATGAATTGAATTCGCTTGGTTGCATCTGCCGGTTCAAATCGGATGTTGGGATCTCTCAAATGTTCGTCCAAAATATCGAACGTCTGGAGTAATTCCTGCCCGACTAATATTTCACCACTCCGGCACAGTGACATGTATTCATGCAGCCATGAAGTAAACGGCGCACTCATTCGTAATCATCCAAATCATCATCGTCATCGTCTATGATGTTCTTATTCAAGATGCTGTTCAGCGTCTTAATAATTACCGAGTAGGAATTGACGTTCTTCAGATATTGCCGAGCTGCCTCAACCGGCTTCTGTAGATCCGGGTTAGTCGGATGGATCTTAACCATACCAGTTGCGATAAGCGCCTTCTTCAAAACGGTGTTTTCAGCCTTCAGGAACGCCGCATCCTCCAGCAGCCCCTCTACCAACTGAGCCTTTGAAGGATCAACATCGGCAAAGATGGCCTGCAACTTCGCCAATTCTCGACTATAGACCTCCGATTTTTCCAAAGATTTCAACACCTCGATCCAATTTCAAAATTTTTGGTCTTGCACCAAAATTGCGTCCCCTATACGGTTGCCCATAACTTTAAAAATATTTTTGACCCGGGGGGCTTAAAGATTTAAATCTTTTTCAATACTATCGCAGACTCCATTAATTCGAGACTGAATAGTATTTGATTCAATCAGACACTTACTTTCAATCTGCCTTAGTTGACTAAGGTATTCTATCTTTGCAGCGAATACTTTTGAATCAAGGAACACCGCAGATACGCCGTCAATCCTTTTAGGCGGCGGTGCAACTGTTGGCTTATTCAATGACATACACCTCACTCCCGGTATTGTTCAAACCATTTGTCAATGTAGCCGCGCCATTCATCCTTGCGATACCGCAGCGACTCACTGCTATCCAATCTCGCAAGGCAATCCTCCCGGCTCACTGGACAGTAGATCAGTTCAGCGCCAGTCTCTTCGGCAATGCGATCCCGTTTGAACTTTTCAGGAAACCCGCCGATGATCCAAGCCGTACCCCATTTGCCCAACCGGGTCTTGATGTTGTCGATGAGGAAGTTCTGCACACCGATTACGTTGGAGAACAGCGCATCCGGTTTGTCATAGTCGGGCAGGCCGGACATTGCAGAGTATAGAAGATCCATGTTGACGATCAGATCCCCACGACTCATCTGCTGCCGTACAAATTCCACCATCCCAGCCATCGGCGGACCATAGACCAAGAACACCTCTTTCTGCGACTGATAACCAAATCGCTTATGCTCCTTGTTGTGGCAGTCGTAGCAGATCAGTTCAACCAAGTCCGAGTTAAGGCTGATTGAATGATCATGAACATTCTCCGGTGTCAACTCCACCTTATGGTGTCCGATGATATCTATGGGCCTGGCAATTATACAGCCGCAGCGCTGGCAGGAGTTGCCGCGCTCCACAATCAGATTAAGCCGAAAGTCTCTCCATTTATCCGATGTGTAAAACGTCTGGAGTATTGCATGCTTTGCCATTACCACGCCTCCGATCTGAGCTTATTCACTTCAAGCTGCATCCGCTCGACCTTAAGCCGCAGCTCTTCGGTAGTCAACTCGTTTCGATCAAATTGATCAAGCAGCGCGATGCACCGCAGTTTGCGGCCCTGTACATTTGATAACTGGCCCTCTATGGCAAGCAGCCTTTCTAACATTTGAGGAGTCTTAGTGACCGTCTCGACCTCAACCATTTCATGCCCGACCTTCTTTTCGATTTGAAGGAACCCTTCTTCATCAAAGGTAGGCACATCACCCATATCCTTAACTAGCGTCTCAAAACGCTGTTTCTTGGACTGAACAATCGTTGCATCCCATCCCTGTTCCATCTCCCGACTGTACCGCATGAGGCGGTATTCCCGAAATTCAAGCAGTGATATTTCATTGATGAGTATTTGCCGAGGGTCTGTTTCCATCGTCATAAGTTTCATCTTATGTTCGACAGCAATCTCACTCATCCACATGGATTCATACATGCCGTGCTTCCAGCCGTTCTTATTCCCCGGTGGAGCACCGCCGCCTTTATTTCCCTCAGCATTTTTGTTACCAGGTTGGCCGCCACGCTTTCGACTTGGCCGCGCCTCCCATGCATCCTCATGCTTCCACTTCCGAATAAGCGATGCCGCGACCTCCAACTTCTTCGCGATATCCACCAGCGCCATTGTCCGGCCACTTTTTTCCCACATTCGAAATGCCCTGTCACGCTTTTCACTACGGCTCCTACTCACTCATTCCAACACCTCCGCACGACATTCGAGTTTGGACAGTACACTTTTAACAGTTATTTACAAACGTTACTTTAGCGACCTAAAGGCTGCTGCTGCTAAACTGCTAAATAATGGGTCTTGAGTGAAACACAATGGTAATTCTGTTGCACTCATCTTCTGCATTAAAAAATGCGTTTCTTCATATATGCATTCACATACTTAAATACGACTTCGATGAAGTGCTGATTATGTTGCACTGAAATTAACGCAAAGCCATGATTGCCTTGTCCATCATGTCCTGTGTCAGCCCAATATAGTCCAGTGTCTCCCTCGGATCGCTATGCCCGAACATCTCCATTAGTAACGCTAGATTGTTTGGGTCTTGCATATACAATCTGTAGGCCCATGTTTTTCGCAGGGTGTGACAGCCGATTTCCTTTAAACCAAACTCACGAGCTGCTTCATTGAGAAACCGATACGCAGTTGTTCGATCAATCGCCTGATATTTTATCCGGCTGATCTTCTTGCGCTGCCTACTGGCGAACAAATAATCTCCATCATCCATCCCAGCAATGTACCGGTCTAAATCTTCCCGGATACTTGGGTGAATAATAAACCGTTTCGCATGCTTATTCTTCTTCTCCGTCAGGCTGACGTGCGTCCCACGTACCTCTTCAACTCGCAGCGTACATAAGTCAGAAACACGCAAGCCGGAGTAAATACCGATACAGAAGAAAAGGAAATTCCGTAAGCTGCGGATTCGGAAATAATGTTTCATTCCGTCAATAATTCGCTCATCCCTAATGGGCTGTACTTTCTTCATATCACCACCCCGATTTTTTCCACACAAAGAAAAAAGCCGCCCAGATATGAGCGACTTTCTTAGATTTGTGTTTTGAATCTTTCCTAAATTTCTACGTTACCAATGTACCACGGAAAAATAGTCATGTGGTGTTCAAAATCCACCGCTTTGTCCTCAACATGTCGTCAGTTTCTCTTCAGTATTTCATCAAAAAAACCCATCTGATGAAGCGAGTTCGATATCATCTTAATTCCACGCTCAATGTAACGGTCCACTGTGCTGGCTGACGTACCCTTACACATAAAGAGAATGGTATCTCTCCGGCTGTGCCCCTGAATAAAGCGAGCATTCAAGACTTTCTTGACCTCTTGATCCCGGATCAGGTTGTATGCTCGGAAGATCATGTACGTATACACCCGATATCTCTCATACATCCATTTCTGTTTCTCATTCAAAATAACAGCATTGGCTGTCTTATCGGCGTGTAATTCATCGGCAGAAAGACGCCGGGCAACTTCTCCATCGACGGCAACTCCAGCCATTTCATTTTCAAATTTATTATAGTCTGATATAAAGAGTGTCATATCCTTATACCGTTCGAGGTAGAACTCGGTTTGAGCTATTTCCTCTTCTGATGCTTCTGCGAACAATTCCCCTTGTTCCCACACCAATGCCATTCCCCTCATTCCCCTTTATGTTATAATGGGTTGAGGAATAACTTTCCACTTATTGACCCCCGGGACCGGCCAAGGATTAGGGGGTCTTTCCATGTTCATTAGGCATATTTTTTACCTCGCGGGATTCTTCCATCTTCATTCAGTACAACATCGCTTAAGATGATTGCTGAAGTTTCTGGAATAAAAATCCCCTTAAATTCTCCACTGTTGATTTTATATCCATTCTTCTCTCTATTAGCCCGGAATGACACGCCGGAAACGATGCATCCAGCTGGTGAATTAATGTTTTTCATTGTCTTGATGATCACTACTTTGCCTCCTTTCTTATGTCTTCTCCTTTAATCGCGCCCTTCGGCACTGACACCCATGCAAATCCTCTCTTCTCACCTCCTGGATCTTCCATCAGATAAGAATAGCCCTTCGGAACAGAGTCTTTAGAATGAATCCGCAATTCTCCAAAAGCTGTCTCTATAATATGATGCTGAGCAAGCTCGGAACGTGGGCATACATATAACTTCATGCGCTCGATCCTGCGACCTCTGCGGATTACCTGGTTAAGAGCAATGTTGATCATCCTCACAGCCTGTGGATGAATTGGGGATATAGTGCTCATAAAGGACTGCCCTCCTAATACCCGTTTGCCTGACGTTTGTGATTTATCTTATTCTTGGCTGCGTAGGCATCCGCGATCTGCTCAAAAGTAAATCCTAACCGTTGTTCTCCAAGCCCGTAGAAGATATATAGAGCACCTCGCAGATGATCTCTCCGATATTCCATGATGTTCTTTGGAGTGTTTATCAAAAACTCGTCACCCATAATCAAACCCACAACGTGGAGTAATTCAGTGAACACGACTGTCGTTTCATAGTCCAAAGAATCTTCAGCCACGTACAAATCATCTGCGGGAAGGTCGAGTTGCCGCGCAATGGAGAGAAAGAAATGCAGGCAATCAACGTATTCTTCAATCAGCGGGTATGACGTATGTTCAAATGGACCACCGGGATTAGCAAATGCAATCGACTTATTCTCATATCGCGGTGCCTGGTCGTTGCTCCAGTGTTTGAACCCACGCCATTCATTCGCCAACTCGCAAATCTCTACTTGCAGAGCCAAAACAGTATTCGGCAACAGGTCTTTTCCTTCAAGTCCTTTCTCCCGGATTATCTTTGCGTCCAGTTCCTTCTGCATTTCATACATTTGTTCAAGTGTAAGTGTCATTCTGCTTTCGCCACCTCTCCCAATAGTTCAGGGTTTTCGTAGATGTTTCCGATGACCGATCCGTGTTCTGGCTGATACGTCTCGCTGGAACAACACCCGCAACCATCATCCGTTGCAAATGGGAACCAACCCGCTCGGTCTTCCCGAAACTCCACAACCCTTGGTATGCCGTTTTCCCAAATATCTCCCTCGTATATCTCCCGGCCGTTCCGGTCTTCGAGTCCGGTGTATTGCATGACTTCCGCGTCCCGTTCCGCGCAATCTGATAGCGCACCTGCATAATAGTCATCAAGACTGTCGTACCATTGGATAATCATTTCTGAGCCCGGCCAAGTAAGTGCCACTTTATCAAGCATTCGCTTTTCTTTTTTGAGCCACGCCCGAAACTTAATCTCTCTGCTCATACTGGTGTATCCTCCCCTCGAAATTGACTTGCTCCTGATACCTCGACGATGCAATCTGGCAATGCACCATATATCAATATCTCACCCATTTTTGTGAGCCGCATCCATATTGGTTCTCCAGCATCGCGGTATTCAGTTAATAGACGTGTAGCCCCGCACCAATCAACCTGGTGAGACTTATAGGCCCAAATCCCATGGTTATATGAGGACCACAATTCTCTACTTACATCTCTTGCTGGATCGTCATAATAACTAGGAACTTCTTTAGAACGTCCAAAACGCAAATGATATTCCGTAGGGCTCAATATATCCGGTGGAATAATTACCTTAAGCTCACAATGCTCATAGCCAGAGGTTGATATGTTTGGATGTGATCGCACCCAAGGGAGACTTATAACATCTACCATCAAGGATCGTTCAGCCTTTAATCTCACGTAATCTTCCCAACCTAGTACTTTCCGATTTTCTGTAATCTTCTGCTGTAGACGTTCTGATTCAAGGACTTTACGCGCCTCTATTTTCTCGGCGTTCAAGAGATCGAAAATATCCATCTGCATGGAGTTAGCCCTCGTCCTCTTCTTGATTTAATACCTTTGTCTTCGTCAGCTCTCCGATTGCATGCATGTAAATGTTGTCCTCTGACTGACAGATAGGGCAGGCTGGGAAGCTCCCTTCAGGCCACGGATCGTCAACGACAGCGAAAATGTAATCCGGTCTGTGCATCTGGCATTGATAAATGGTCACCTTCAATGCATGGGTGGATTCTTCCGCCCCCTTCATTAATTTATTGTTAGTCTCACCGCATTCTGGGCAAGCTGGCTCTTCCAGTTCATCCCCAGGAATCTGCTCAATAGCAAACTTCCGACTACATTCACAGCGGTATTTATCCCATGTTTCCATAACTATCTCTCCTTTAGGCTCATGACGCATGCGCCCGTTCATAGTTTACGAATTTATTGAAATTCTTAAGGAATACAAGCTCTACGGTTCCAACAGGGCCGTTACGTTGCTTAGCTATAATGATTTCAATGATGTTCTTTTTCTCAGATTCCTTATCGTAGTAATCATCCCGATAAAGGAACGCTACAATGTCGGCATCTTGTTCAATAGAACCAGACTCTCGCAAATCACTCATAATCGGACGTTTATCCTGCCTTTGCTCGACATTCCGGCTGAGCTGTGACAAAGCGATAACCGGCACGTCCAATTCCCGGGCAATCTGCTTCAAAACGCGGGATATTTCTGACACTTCCTGCTGACGGTTCTCACCACGTTTGCCGCTGCTGCCCTGTATGAGCTGCAGATAGTCAATGATGATCATGCCTAGCCCTCGCTCTCTCTTCAAGCGGCGGCACTTGGCCCGGATGTCGTGTACCGTGACAATCGGATCATCAGCAATAAATATGTTTTTGTCTGCCAAAGACGTAATTCCGATCGTCAGTTTTCCCCAATCATCATCACTGGTAATGTCGCCCATTCGGATATCATTCGCATCAAGATTCACCTCAGCACTCACCATACGCTGCATGAGCTGCTGTTCTGACATTTCAAGGCTGAAAACGGCAATCGGATCTTTGGATAATGCAGCGACATTCTGCGCGATATTAAGCGCAAAGGCCGTTTTACCTACTGAGGGACGAGCCGCGACAATGATCAGATCTTGCTTTTGGAACCCGCCCGTAAGCTTGTCCAAATCTTTAAACCCAGTTTCTTTGCCGCTGATGATTCCATTCAGCCGGTTGGTAACCCGTTGTTCAATCGTTTCGATATATGCGATTCCAATTTCTCTTGTTGATTTAAAATCTTGTTTAGGTGCGGATTGATCGGATAGTGCGGCTGACTTGGTAAGAGCATGGGAAACCACTGCATCGGCATCCTCACTTTCATGAACCATGTCAATTAGGTCATATGCATCCTTCAAGGCTTGCCGCAAAGTAAATTTGTTATTTATGATGCCAATGAAATATTCGATGTTCGCCGCTGTTGGTGATGATCTAGCAATTTTGGTAAGGTGATGTACGCCGCCAACCTTATCCAGACTCTTCCACTGAAGCAGTACCCCTGTCAGAGACCGGATATCAATTTGCTCACCTGCATTGTGAAGCTCAACCATTCCTGAGAAGATCGTCCGGTTCATCGGATCATAGAACACTTGTGGTGCTAAAGAACTCGCCTTGTCTATTGCATCACCCGTGGTATCAATCATGATTGCTCCAAGAACAGACCATTCTGCTTCAATGTCGTTCGGTGGCTCCTGATTTAAGTCGCGCATACAGTTCCTCCTTCCATCCCATAGGCATCGGCGTTGCAGATGCTCGGGCTTTATCCCTCTCATCAAAATACTCTGCCGTCTGATCCTTGGATTTACGCTGCTCCCGAAGATCACTAACCCCGCCTCGGATCTGCGCAATTTTCGGAGGCCATGGATTCGTTAACATGTGCTGCCGGACATTCTCGCAAGCAACGTCAAACGGGAAATCCTTCAGGTTCTCGTAAAGCCTGTCTATTTCTGGATCGCTGGTATCAACTTGGCCGTATTCCTCCGCGATCTTCACCAGCAGGTCAATGACTTGCGCTCGCTTCAAGTTGCTCTGCCTCCATCCGTTTACGCCGTAACTCTGCCAGCTTATCCTGCTTGTTATTGCTCGGCGTTGATGTTGTGGTCTTCCCTTTACGCTTACCGCCCACTTTGGCATTCCTCCATGCCTCTTCGATACCTGGCACGTAATAAGAAAAGCTGTTTGGCTGCTGGAAACTGTCTCCCTCACGTTCTCGCTTCGCCTTGTATAGGCTTGCCATAGTTGTGATGGTAAAGGGTACCGGCATCCCCCCGGCGACCATCTTACCCATGGCTACGCGTTCTGTTTGAGTGACATGAAAGTCGATTTTCTTATGCAACTTGCAATAGGCGTTTAAAAGGGTAATCATTCCGTCCGTTTGAGAATCTGATTTCGGTTCTTCCCACGGCTCAATATTCAAAATAGTAGTAGCAGTAGTAATAAGATCTTTAATATCTTTTGCATCGGACATTTCTGTCTGATCACCGTCTGAATTCGGCTCATGATCGGACATAAATGTCTTATCACTGGCATTATGAACAGACATTTTTGTCTGATCACTATTTAATGAAAGGACATTTTTGTCCGATCTATTTAACAGGTTCTTTTTAGAATTCTTTACCTTTAGAATCAAACCCCGGGGCGCTCTGGTGGTTCGGATGTAATCATGATCTTGTAGATCACTAATCCATCTGCTGACAGTCTTGTCGTTAACCCCAAACTTCTCACCGATTTCTGATAGTTTCATAGGTTTGCCCCCCAGGACAATTCCCATAATGATTCCGTCATCTTCGATTTCAGCGGTTGTGGAGCTAATGCACCAAGCAAATAGCCATAATGCTGAGCCGATTTGTTTATAATGCTGCGGCTCCAATAGCCCCGAGTAGACTGTAAAGGGAAAGCTATCTGCTGGCATAAGCTCACCTCTGCTGTCTTTTCATCGCTTGCCCTTCTTTACCGGAAGTCGCTTTATAATCTCTGTTACATCCGTGCGCAGGATAAACGCTAATTCGCCATCCTCCTGACGGAGCTTAGCCCAAGGCCGAGCGATCCCCCATGTATCTGTGATTTCACCTGACAGGCCGGAGCTTGTCCGTACGATGTCACCTTTAAGTACGAGCATTCTCCGCCCCCTTACCCGGAAAACCGCAGTTTTAGCGCGCTGAGTAAGATTTCCGTGTTCTTGTCATCCAACCGATCCGCCATAGACAAATCAATTTTATTGCGGCCATTGTACAAGTGAAGTGCTGCGGTAAGCATGAACTTATCCGAAGGACTCCAAAGCTTGGTAGCAGCCTTTAGATTGTCGATATGAACGACTGGTTCATTTAAATCAACAAAATCCGGTTTCAGAAATAGATTAAGTTTGCTATGATTCATGAAGATGAATAGCAGCCCCCGCCAGTACCGATTCTGAAGCAGTTCTTCAGGAATCGGATTGCCATCTGGAATCATAATCCCATTCCCCTTTCGATAGATTTGCGGATTTCCGCGACCATCCCGGCGGCTGCCGGTAGGTTTCGGCTCGTATCCCTCGGGCCATCATCAGGCGGTTATTTTTGATCTTTCGGTTTAGCAGGAGCAGCTGTCTTCACTGCCGGTTGCTTGGACGCTGAGAGTTGCTGCCGCAGCTTATCTAATTCGGCGTACAGGCGGCGCTGTTCAGCGCTGTTTGCCTCACGCTCGGTATTAAGCTGGTCCTGAAGCTCCCGGCGCTCCGCAAGCAAGGCCTTCTCCTGCTCCAGCTCGGCACGGACGCGAAGGTCTGACAATTCCCGCTCGTGCTTATCTGCAGCATCTTGCAATCCTTGCTTGTAGCGGTCAATCTCTCGTGCTTGATCGTCGGTTAACTTGGATAACTCGGTTAACCGTTGTTCTATAGCCTTTGTTTGGTTAACTGCCTCCTGCTGGTCGGCAACCAGCGCAGAAAGCGAATCAATGCGACCCTTGTACTCGGATATGAGCTGTTCGCCGCGCTCATTGACCTGCTGGAGTTGCTGAACGTGCTTTTCCATTTCACCGATTTGCTTACGCTGCTCGGCCCCGGCTTGCTGTTCTTTCTTTAGCTCATCCTTAAGCCCACGAATCTCATCCTGCTGTGCTGAAAGCTCGTTCGATACGTCTGCAAGGTGGACAGCGTGATCTTCACCCATTTGAGCGCGTAGGTGGCTCTCGGTTTGAATCATTCCAAGGAACAACTCTGTCATTCGGCGGGAATGAAAGCCCATCTCGTCGAGCTGTTTAGAATACCCGGCGTACTCCCCGTTCTTAAGCTGTTCCATTTCATACAGCGCAGCCAAATGAAGCAGAAATTCCTCTTGATCGGCAAACCCAGAAGCAGCGAAAAGTTCATCAATGAACTTTTTGTTTTCAGGTGTGACCTTGAATCCTTTGGTAACTGTTTTTTTATCTTCGCTCATTGCCGTGCCTCCTTGCGTTTTGTGGATTCAACGGTTAAAATAGACGCAACGAGATACTTTAACCGAGTGCTCAACGGAGTCCGCCCTGACCGGCGGGCTTTTTTCTGTTCTTCTTTTGCAAAAGCAAGATGTTGGTTATTCAAATCGATCATCATTTCCAACCATTTGATACTGCGGTTCAACTTTACCGGATCAATGAGATCAGCCTGACCTCGAACCAGTTCAAGATTGTGCTTTGCATTCTGGGCGATAAACCGCACTTCGGCTTCCATATACTCAACTTTCATTTCGATACCTCAATTCATATATTTTTTGATCTTCAATTCCTGTCTGTGTTCCTTCCAAAGTTCTATGTATGAGAAATCATACTTTCGGCAGGTCACAGCCACGTTGTGGGTCAGAGCTGTAATTGCCTCAATCTGCTCCATTAAGGCATCCTTAATTGCTTTCAGATCACCAGGTGTTAGTTGGTCTAATCGTTTAGTAACCGGTACCTTTTGGAGGGCTTGTTCTGCCTCACGAATTTCCTCAATTGTCTTGATATGTGTTGAACTTGTATGTAAGTCAGCACAATCCAACCAAGGAACTGAAGCACCTCCAGTTACTTCTGCTGCCGCCGCCAGCACTAATTGAACGTCTCCGTAATGCTGAACCGCAGCTTGCATAACCGGCTTCGATGGCCTTCTGCTCCCTTTCATCACTTTGCCGACCATCGAAGATTCGGTGTGAACGATCCTGCCAACATCCCCACGAGTATTACCTGCACGTTTCATGGCCGCTTCAAGTGCTGGCCCAAATTGTCCGATTGCCATTGTTTTCATCGTCTCCTTGTCCATTTTTGGGGATGCTTTCGGACAAAGGCATGATGTAATATCTAGTTAAGCAATTCCCCTTGCCCATTCCACTACCCGTCAATGATGGTACACATTGGCGGGTTATTTCTTAATCAGATGTCAACGCCATCCTCGCGGAGTCGATTCACAATCTGCCAAGCCTTGCCGTAAAGATCACTTTGCACCCTGGAAATATCTTCAGGTGTACGAGCTACAAAGTTATCGCAGAACTCAATCTTGCTCTCGCCAATCCAAATGGTCTTAACCACATTACCTTCAGGCATTTTATTGAGTAAATTGTTATTCATGGCCGCATCACCCCTTACGGTATGTGTATGCGGCACCTGGAGTGGGACAGCCATTATAATTTACGCCTCCTTCCTTTCCTTGCTTATGATCCGTTGCAAAACCTTAACTGGAATTTTCTCCAGATATGCTGCAGCCATTAAATCAATAGGATCAATATTGAGGATTTTTGCTAGGGCATCATTCAAATTATCGCTAGCTGGTGGTAATTTCCCGTTCTGAAGTTTACTGATGTAAATCTTGTTTGTTTTCCTACCAAACTCATCTAGCCGTTCGGAAATCTCATTAAGAGTCAATTTTTCTCTTTTAATTGATTGTTTTAATAGCTCAGAGTATCTCATTTTTTTCACCACCAGTTGATATATTTATGTTTACTTTGTAACACGATAATATCAACTTAATATGTATATGTCAACACAAAGTAATAAAAAAATATCAACTCGGTTGAATTGATATTTTTATGTCAATAATGAGATAATAGGTTGTTGAAGGAGGATGAAATCATTGAATTATGCTGAACTTTTAAAAAGTTTTATTAATCGTTCTAAACTTACCTTAGACGACATTTCTTTAGAACTTGAAAAAAGGGGGCTATCTGCAAGCAAACAATATTTGAGCAGGCTTCAAAACGGAAAAAACCCGCCTGCTTCAGATGCACTCAATAGAGCACTTGCTGAAATAACAGGTGGGGAAATAGAGTCCCTACTTTTAGCAGGGCATATTGAAAAAGCTCCTGATGAGATTAAATCAATTCTCACTGAAGCTTCAAATTCAGGTTATTTAGCTAAGTCAGTCGAAAAAACGCAAAAATCATCCGCAGACTATGAGATAAATTCCAAGAATGATTTAGAAACTCAAAAGAAAATAAATTTCTTTCATCATTTAGAAAATGATTTAGGGCTTGATCTTACGGACCCGGAAATCCAAAAAAAGCTCAAGCGAGCTGCAAAAATCATCTTTTCCTCTGAAGATTGACTCTGCGTCTTTGGTGATTTTCGAAATTTGAGTCATAGTTAAGTTCATACCATTTAATTCAATGTTAAGTAGTGCGTCTTTTTCTATTGAATCCATCTTCTTGTCACCATCCGATTTCTGGGTGCTTTATTTATCCATCTTAACATAAGAGCATATGTTCGTAAACGTTCTGCATTTCCCAAAAAAATTAATATATTCAAGGAGCAGGAACGATGCGGTATGAACCGGATCGTTGCCGCCTATTGGAACTTTATAAATTGACCGGCATATCTCAACGTGAGATACACATCATCACTGGATATCCCGAGAGTCAATTATCCGACTATGCCCACAACCGTACTAAAATGGGGTTCGCTACTGCTATAACCATTAGCAAAGCATTGAAGCTTCCTAACCCCGAATTATTGTACACCTGGCGTATAGTAGATGTATCCAAGTGAGGCGCGGAGGTTTATCCTCCCGATCCGGCCGAGACTTCAAGAAATCTTGAAGTAGTTTGGACTCCTATCTAGCTTAAATTATTAAAAAGCGTATTTTAATACCCCGATACTACATTTGTCAACATAATTTCATGCTCCGAATATTCACCCTTATTAAACGACATATTGAAGAATATGTAAACAATAACTCATCCCGCGAGAAGTGGGTTTCTGTTCAATAATTTGCAAAATCATAGCGAACATTTTTTTGGCATAACATGCTATAATATTTGATCAAAAAAATAACTGCCTTTCGGCAGTCAATTAAATAACATATTCGGATTTAGGACCTTTAACTCTTCCATTAGTTCCTGATATCCCTTATCGGTTAACATACAACCCTCATTGCTATCGTCGAAATACGCGGTTAAGAAGTACTCATTCACTCTTACGACTCTATCCAGATTGATACACGCTGATCTATCACCTACGGAGAAATGGTACCCGCTATTATTTAGCGCCTCCATCAAATATGTCATAGTCCCCATGGCGTAGAACATACCTTGTGAAGTGTGAACGTTTAACCTTCTGATTTTACCAATGCAGTTTTCGAAGTAGAACACATCTTCAACCGGTATGTTAAAGATACCTGATTTGCCGTCTTTATCTTTGGTTAGGTGAAGATTTTTCACATCGATCAACTCCAGTACTATTTGCGCAATTCCTGCGGCACTTCAGGTTTATGTACGAACAAGATGCTGTTCGTTGTTACAATAGACATAGCGATTAACGATAGGACCGATGCCAGAGCATAGAATACACTAAGATTCATCTTTTTTGTTATTTCTTTCATTGGGTATTCATTCATTGTGGTCACCTCCCTTCGGGGTGAATTTGATTAAGGTCATCGCTTGGACGAATACACTCACGCTAACTGGTGTCCACTGGATGAAGACGCTTATGATTACTACTACGGCTCCTATAATTTTTAGTACAGGATAGAAACGGACAGGAATGCGGGTTTGCTCATCTAATCTGGACGGAGCAAAGATTAGCACAAGCCCTAAAGACAACCCTCCGATGAGATAGAGAATACCCGATTGTAGTTGAACGATAGAAAGCAATGTGCATCCTATGGTACTTGCCGCCACGCATGAAACGCTAGACTTCAAGTGAATGCCACCTGTGATTTGTCGCAACACTGCGAATGCGACTAGGATCGCCACAACCTCTTGAGACTTGCCTGTGAAAAGTGATATGAGGAGTGAGAACGTAACTATAAACAAAGCATTATAGATCACTTCCAGTGCATACTGCATAACCGCCGCGCTGGCCGGATGATGTGGTACTCTTCTTTTGATAGCTGCCGCACTATTTGCTGCCAGTCTCTCAATCAATTCTCGTACTCCTTTCGCCTAGCATAATAAAAGAGATAGGCTGAAGTCGCCACAAAAAATAATGTTACAATATGCAGCTTGTTGAAGTAGAGGATTGTGCTGATACCGATCAGAAATACAACGATTAGAATAATCACCGCAATGTCTTCGAACTTGAATCTCAATCTCTCCAAATCAAAGGTATAGCCGTTTCCGCGTCGATAGTAGTACCAAGAGGCCGGCATGATAATTGCCCCTGTTGCAAACTGTAGCAAATAACCATTACTGATTGAGTCCCCAACTGCATCTATGGACCCGAATAATAGAATTGCAAGTAAACACTGCACTATTCCAAATACAACATATCCGGATATGGTTGCGATCACTGAGAGGATAAACGGCATATGGACAATAACGGTACAGAATATGACAAAGAAAACGATCGTTATCACAGGCATATAATAACCCAAAGAGAAATCATTGCGCAGAATATAGCTTTGTAGATTTATCAACAGGGTAAGAACTAATGCCTGCCAAGCGAAATCCCGATATTTGAACCGGAATAAACACATAATCAAGAAATACAGAGAAAACGTCTCGAAGATCGAGAAGAACATAAAACCTACTGGCTCCCACGACACCACACAACACCGCCCGACATAATATTCGTCATAATTAACCATATTATATATCGGCAGTATAAGATGAGTATATATAGTTTCCTTACAAGACTTTTAATATTGCGTATATTTTTTTACAATGGATTTATTGAGATAGGAGGTTCGGATTTGGATACATACTGCATGTACTTAAGGAAATCCCGTGCGGATCTGGACGCAGAAGCCCGGGGCGAGGGCGAAACCTTGAAGAAACACCGGACAGCCCTCTTTGCTCTGGCTAAGAAGTTGAATATACATATCTCTAAAGTTTATCCGGAGATTGTATCCGGTGAACGGGTGGCGGAACGTCCTGAAATGCTGAAACTCCTGGAGGACGTTGAGGAAGGTAAATGGACCGGTGTCTTTGTTATGGAGGTTGAACGTTTAGCCCGCGGTGATACGATGGATCAAGGACTTGTTGCGCAGACGTTTAAATATAGTGGTACCAAGATTTTCACGCCTATGAAAGTTTACGATCCAGATAATGAATACGATGAAGAGTACTTTGAATTCGGTTTGTTTATGTCGCGGCGTGAATATAAAACAATCAACCGTAGGCAGCAGAACGGTAGGCTCTCGTCAGTTGGAGAAGGGAACTATATTGGGAATATTCCTCCGTATGGGTACAGACGAATTCAGCTGGCGGACAAGTCTCATACCCTGGAGCCGCATCCGGAACAGGCCCCAATCGTAAACATGATATATGACATGTATACTACTCAAAATATGGGCATGGGTAACATTGCCAAGAAGCTAAATCTTCTGTCAGTTCCTACCGCTAAAGGCGGTCATTGGACTGTTGCAACCATAAGTGGAATCATTCAAAACCCAGTATATAACGGTGAAATTGTATGGAAGCGCAGGCCCTTAAAGAAAACCCGTAAAGCCGGGCAGATCATCAAGACCAGGAATGAGGCTCCTGAATCCGAATGGATTAGAGCCAAAGGCAAGCATAAGGCCCTGGTATCCACTGAGATTTGGAATAAAGCGCAGCACCTTCTTAAGAGTCGTTACCACCCCCCTTCTCCTACAGGCGTGATCACAAGCTCTTTGGCAGGTTTGGTGCGTTGTGCGGATTGTGGAAGGTTTATGGTCCGTAGACCGTACACAAGGGATCAGGAGCCAACGCTGATATGTGTTACTCCACTCTGCAAGAACATTAGCTCTCGTTTTTCTATGGTGGAGGATCGCATTCTGGAGGGTCTTAAAATCTGGATTACACAATATAAAACGCAATGGGAACAGAATGTCCCAGTAGAAACAGACTTCGCAGAAGATTTGATGGTTGCCAAGCAGCTCATTGTTGCCGATGTTGAGAAACAGATTAATAAACTTCGAGTACAGAAAGGCAGTCTGCATGACTTATTGGAGAGTGGGGCTTATACCATTGATGTGTTTATGGAACGCTCGCAGAACTTAACCCAGCGTATTACTGAGGCGGAGAATGCCCTTGCCAGAGCTAAAGAAGAACTGGATCTGGAAAACCGGAGGAGTCAGGCGAAATCGGAGATTATCCCTAAAGTTGAACATGTGCTGGAGGTATACCATAAAACAACGGATGCCAGTGAACGCAACGAATTGCTTAAATCAGTAATGGAACCGGCAGTTTATAGCAAGAAGGAAAAGGGCCACTGGTCGAAGCCGGAAACGATGGCGAAGTTTGACCTACAATTATTCCCTAAGCTCCCGGAGCATTGATGTTCCGGGCTTTTTATATAAACGATAACAACAATGCGCTGATTCCTCTGTTGAAATATCATTTAAGACCCCGATGATTTTATCAGGAATCGAATAGCGTTGGTTCATATAACGAAGGGCCGCGGCCAGTTCGCCATCTGCGCCTCCATATTGCTCCATTAAATAACGCGCCATCCGGACATCGCATTTACTGACGCGAACCGGATACTGCAGTTTTTTCTCATATATCCACATGCGGAAGCTTCCCCTCCTAAAAGTTTTGTGAGCTTACACATCATTGAGAACACTTCGACAAAACTTGCATCGGAAGCATATGCTAAGTTTTGTGAGCTTACACATCATTGAGAACACTTCGGCAAAACTCGCATCGGAAGCATACCGCGGCTATACCTGCCAAGGCCACGGGCTCTCGCTCCATTCCCAGGGGCATTTCGAATACGCGCGTCCGAAGTTCTGCAAAGGGCCGTACATCTCCTGAAATTGCTTCGCCAGCCGGGTTCGTTCTTGAGTCAGCTGATTGAACTGCTGGATACTTCTCAGATCATCCGGGTGAGTGTCCAGATACAGATTCAGCTCTACTAAGGCAAAATCAAGGATCTGGAGCTGCTCAAGCATTTCGTAATAACGTGGCTCGCAAGGATTGGCTTCCATCGGCTAGTTCCCTCCTCTGCATTTAGACTCATACGGACTGAATAATGCAGGCCATAAGGTTCCCGCCCTAAGCGCTTCCGGCAGCGAGAACTGCGGAAGATCTGGCGGCTGAAAGTTAATAAACTGGTTGGGCGGCACGACATACGTCTTGCACGGAACCGGCGGGCAGGGATCAAACGGTCCCCTATACGGCATCCATTCACGTTCCTGTGGATTCAATGTTTTATACCCTCCTTAGTTCATTTCACCGCTTGCTAAGCAGCGATGATGAACGCTTACCTTCGTAACAAGCATATGAATTTCACAGCATAAAAAGACGTATAGACAACAAAAAAGCCAAGCCCCATAAGGATTTATGGGGCTTGGCGGTGGCATGTATATTCTTTTTAACCCGAATGCTGTGGTAATTACTCTTCTTCCTCATCGTTGCCTGCAATCACTTCATCCGGTTCTGGAGGAGGCACCCGGTGGATGCTGACTCTGGTAATCCGAAGCCGTGTCGCCTCCTCGACTTCAAAGATAACATCTTCGCGCTTAATCATCTTGCCTTTGGAGGGATTACCTTCAAGCTCCTTAAACAGCCATCCGCCGATGGAATCGACTTCGTCATCTTCGATGATAACCCCGGTCAAGTCATTGATTTCTTCAATAAGCATGCGGCCGTCTACAGAAATAACCTGACCGATCATTTCAACCTCAGGTCGTTCGTCCTCGAATTCATCATGGAGATCTCCTACAATCTCCTCCAGAATCTCCTCGGCGGTTAACAGTCCTGCTGTACCACCGTATTCATCCACAACCAGCGTAAGCTGCGAATGATTCTTCTGCATCAGACGCAATACATGACTAATCTCCATTGATTCCGGCACGTTCAGGATTGGGCGCACCAGAGTAGTCAGATCATGCTGCTGCTCCGGTGGAGCGAACAGCAAATCGGTAATATGGACAAAGCCGATAATCCGGTCTTTGTCTTCCAGAGCAACCGGATACCTGGAGTGTTTGGTTTCGGTAATGATCCGCATATTTTCTTCCAGCGGCAGGTTGCTGTACAGTACATCCATATCTGTCCGCGGCAGCATAACTTCACGGGCAAGCAAATCCGAGAACTCAAAAATATTATCCATCAGCTTCATCTCGTCTTTGTCGATAACCCCGCTCTTGGCGCTTTGATTCATCAGAATGCGAATTTCCTCTTCGGAGTGCGCCGCTTCCGCTTCACTGGCAGGTTCTACACCTACCAGCCGCAGCAAGGCATTGGCCGAGGCATTCAGTACCCAGATAAAAGGCAGGAACAAATTATAAAAGAACATCAAGGGTGCGGATAGCAGCAGAGCCGAACCTTCTGTTTTTTGGATAGCCAGAGACTTCGGGGCAAGCTCACCCAGCACAATATGTAAAAAGGTAATAATCGAGAAGCCAATAACCACTGATACGGTTGAAATCAGTGTATGATCGGTAACGCCAAGCTGGAACATCAAGGGCTCCACGAGCAGCTCCGATATCGCCGGCTCCCCCACCCATCCAAGTCCCAGTGAAGCCAGTGTAATTCCGAATTGGGTGGCGGATAAATAAGAATCCAGCCTTTTGTTTACTTTTAGTGCGTACCCCGCCATTTTGTTGCCTTCACTCACCAATTGGGTCAATCGCGACTGCCTGACCTTCACCAGTGAAAATTCAGCAGCCACAAATATGCCGTTTAGTAACACAAGCACTAGAACCAGCAAAAGATTCAGCAGCAGTCTCCCCACTTCAAAATCCGTATGCACTATAACAACGCCTCATTTCTACAGAGTGATCGCTTTTCTGCTCTTGAAATCGATATCCGGGTAATACATATCCGCCACCAGCAGATTGGGGCCGCAGCAGCCGGCTGCATCACAGTGGCAATTCACCTTCTGGTTCAACGGATGACGGCTCTGCCAATCAGCAAAAATTCCATCAAGCCCGTCTGTCGCAATATTGCCAAAGGCTGCAATATCTGCAAAATCCGTAACGAACACATCACCCGTGAACATATTGACGTTCACCCGGTTCTTTCCGTCCGGATCATTCCGCATCGTGACATTCTTCTCGGAGCGCATCCTCCGCAGCAGCGACTGATCCTCTTCAAGGGGGCTGCAAGCGAAAAAGGGTAACGTTCCGAATAGCATCCACATGTCCGGATCACGGGCATCCAGCAGACTGTTGATCGCGACACCCATCTCTTTCAGGGACAATACGGGCAGAGTGGAAGCAAAACTTGAAGCATACATCGGGTGAACCTCATGTCTTTTGGCCCCCATTTCCCGGATCAATGTATGAATCTGCGGAAGTTTGTTGTGCGTCCGGTAGTTGATCATAGACTCTGCGGAGATCAGCATGCCGTCCGCGCTGAGGCGGCGGGAGTTCTCCAGCATCGTATCATACAAACGGTAAGCGGCTTCCTTAGCAACGGTATGGCCGCTATTCGCAAAACCAACCTCGTGGAAATCATCTCCGTTCAAATAGTTAAAAGAAATATGCATCACATCCAAATAAGGCAGAAGCTTCTCATAACGGGAATAAGGCATCGTAAGATTTGAATTCATTTGGGAGCGCACTCCCCGTTCCCTGGCGTATTTTAGCAATGGCACAATGATATTATCCACCGTTCCCGCGCGGAACATAGGCTCACCGCCGGTGATACTGATCGTCTGAAGATGCTCCACCTCTTCCAGTCTGTTCAGCATTACATTTAGCGGCAGCATCTCACCTTCCTTAAGTAAAAGACTGTCACCGACAGCGCAGTGCTCACAACGCATATTGCATAGGTTAGTAACCGTCATTTCAACACTGGTCAGTACATGGCGGCCGTGGGTGCGCAGCGATGTGATCGGGTCCCAGGGGTCATAGCTTGGCGATAACTCCTTCAGGGATTCAGCGTTGTATCTATCTTTCATTTGCAATAACTCCTTTAGAAGCGTTAGGCTTATTCATTAATTAACCGAAAATAAAACACTTGGTAACATTGACTTACCCTATATCATACCACGAAGATGAAAATATCTGCACAAGAGGTGCACAAAGACTAAACCGCCCGTTAACTTCATAAAAAAAACAGAATGCAGCGTGAGCCGGTTACCGGGCCCGCCGCAAGTGGGTGTTCCCTGTCTCCGATTCTCGCTGCATTAAACTATAGGGCTTCTTGTGAAACCCCGGGTACAATGGTTTAGCGGACTGTAGGCGCTCCCTGATCAGCCACACCGGAGATGACTAAAGATAAGTGCTTGCCAAGATCGCGTTCAAACGGCGTTATGGTTTCCCCTTCTGGACCGGTCAATACACGTACAACCGGTCTATGCGGAATACTCGGGTCAATTTTTACTACAACTCCGCTTTCACCGTTACTGAGCGTTACAGTAAGCCCCAAGGGATAAATGGCTACGCGATCACGGAATATTTCCAATTGCTTCTGCTCATACAGTGTACCGGAGCCGACATACAGCGCCTCTACGGCCTGATGCGGCAGCATTGCTCTTTTATATACCCGGTTGGAGGTCATGGCATCATATGAATCCGCCACACCCAGCCACTTGGAGTATTCATGAATTTGGTCACCGGTCAGTCCCCGGGGATAACCCGAGCCGTCAACCCGCTCATGGTGCTGCAGGGCACAAAGTGCTGACAGTAGCGGAATGTTGGGCTCTTCTTTCAGGATGCGGTAGCCGATTTCTGTATGAGCTTGCATATGACGGAATTCTTCCTCACTTAGCATGCCCGGCTTTTGTACGATTTTGACCGGAATCTGCGTCTTACCGATATCATGAAGCAGCGCGCCCAGACCGATAATCTTTAAATCATTGTTGCTGTAGCCGTGGGCAATACCAAGCACCAGTGTATATAGGCAGACATTCAGCGAGTGGACATATAAGTAGTTATCTGCCGTGTGCATATCAAGCAGCATGATCATCGGGTCGGACTGTGAAGAGATATCATCGAGAATGGAGTCCATAACTTTAGAGAACTTTTTATCGAGATGATAAAAACCCTTGGTAATATTAGACGCTCCCGACATCTCCTGGAACTGGCTACGGATCGTCTTCAGTGCCATATTACGTGTTTCATCGTGCAACAAACCGGGGATTTCCACATCTGCAGTCAGGGCATCTTCAATATAGACATATCCAATATCGAGCCTGGACAGCCTGGTGATCAGGGCATCCGTCAACTCAATGCCATCCGCAAGAAGTGTGAGCCCTTCATCATTATATATTCTTTTTCCAAGCCTCATGCCAGCCTGGATCTTATTCACGGAAACTAAACGCACCTTAACTCACTCCTGCCCTTTAACGGTAAATTGTCTTTTTTTGTAATTAAATCATCTGTTATCGATAGGTTATACCGTTACCATAAAGAAACACGCAATCGTGTCGAAAAAATGCATCCCTGCCTAAGTGAACCTACGCATATTCTTAACGCATTACAAAGAGCCAGAATACAGCCGCCAGAATAAAACGGTAGATTGCAAAATGCGTCAGCCGGATCTTTTGTATCAGCTTCATAAATAGAATTACCACAAGATATGCCACCACAAAAGAAATCAGAAAACCTATCGCAAAGACGCCAAGCGTATCACTTGTGAAATCTTTGTAAGAATCAAGTAGTTCATAGCCCGAAGCTGCGCACATAATCGGAATGGCAATCAGGAATGAAAAATCTGCCGAAGCCTTGTAGCTCACTCCGCTCAGCATCCCCCCTGAAATCGTGGAACCCGAACGAGAGAAACCCGGCCACAGTACGGAGATAATCTGGTAGAGTCCGATCGCCAGCGCCTGCCCATAGGACAAATCATCAAGCTCATGCGCTGTAATACGGATTTTACGTTTATTGAACCATTCAGCAACAATCATCAGAATACCGCCGGCAACAAGCGCCCACAGTACCGTGCTGGAACTAAACAGGCCTTTGATAAAATCACGAGCGAAGAAAGCAACCCCAAGCGCCGGGGCAATACCCAGAATAACATGTACAAGGTTCAGCCGTGACTTTGGCATAACCCCGCCTCTTCCCGAACGTTTGCGTCCAATCCCGAGTAAATCCAGAACACGGCGCCGGTAGACCAGAGCGATTGCCAGAATGGCTCCTAACTGAATGACAATCTCGAAAGTTTTGAGGATTGCGGTCTGTTCCACATTTAAAAGCTCAGCTGTAAGTATCATGTGACCCGTTGAGGATACTGGGATAAACTCCGTTATTCCTTCGATTATTGCCAATATAACTGCTGTAATTGTATCCATATACTCCTCCTATATGTGGGAATGATAAATTAGTGTAATGTTGTGATCCATCGTGGACTTTCGGATTCCTCAAGGCTGCCCGGCCGTTGCAGTTCCATTCTAAGCAAATCTCTCAGGAAACGGGGCAGCAAGTATACAATATTTCTCCCGCTCGCGATATTCTCATATCCCATGCGAAAAGTGAACATGTCCAGCGTTCCAACATTGTACTCCCGTTCATCCTGAAGCGGTTCATCATCGACAAAAACTGCAATATCGTCATCATAAGGGATGGCTTGCGGGTTATACAAGATTTTTATTCCATCTACGGCCAAACTGCCCAGCATCTCCCCCCGGAATCCGTAACCGTATATGACCTTGCTCTTAAAAGCTTCATTTAGGCTTTGCTTCAGCGCCTCACGGATATCTTTGCCTCTCAGCAGCATGGTGCAAGAGTTAATCGGAGAAGGACACAAGGCATGAAGCATCCCTGTAGTGATCTCGCCTTCAGGCAGCGGACCCAGCAGTTGGCCTGTGTTGACCAGCGAAATTTGGCTGCCGGTAAATTGTCTTACAGCCTGAGCGAGCAGATTGCCGAAGGGTGACTCTCCATTCAGGTCCAGCGGCAGCTCTCTGTCGGTATAAACGACTGTCTCCTGAAGAGCTTCCTGCGCTCTTGCAAGATGCAATGCGATAGCCGCCCGAACCTTGTCATCCTGCAAATGAGGCTCAACCGTTAAACAGCCTCCATTCACGAAATGAAATGCTCCCGCTTCACTCTGTTCAAATAGCAGTTGCCCGACATATCGGCCAAATTTCCCCGCACCGCATACCGCTGTACCGTTAATAAGAAGGGGTTGTTCCAATACATGGTGTGTGTGGCCTCCCAGAATGGCATGGATGCCTGGGATTCTCTCGGCCAGCTGTTTGTCAGCAGGTAGTCCTAAATGGGAAAGAACCAGGAGAATGTCTACCTTCGGTGCTAGCTCACGGCACTGCTCACGCAGTGCGTCTTCTGGGTCCTGCACATCCCAGCCAAGCAGAGAGTAGAAGGAAGTGAACGCAACGGTAGCGCCGGTAATGCCTATTCTTATGCCGTCTTTCACCACTATGGCATGAGTCTTCATCCATACTGGCGGTACTCCTGTACTACGGTCTACAAAATTGCAGCAGACTACCGGACAATGCAATCCTGCGAAAGCAGCTTCCAGCATTTCAGAAGAGAAGGTCAGTCCCTCATTATTTCCAATCGTAACCGCATCATATTCGGTTAGATTAAGAATATCGATGTTCGCTTGTCCGCCTGTCCCTTCCGTCTCTACCGCCGCTCTGTCCATGTGATCTCCGATATCCACCAGCAGTACCTGATCCTGTGCAGCTGCGCGCTCCCGCTGAATCACAGCAGCCACAGGGCTGATCATTTCAAAATGGCTATGTATGTCATTGGTATGCAGAATGGTCAATCTTCTTGGCTCGGTCCTCATCCGCGATATCCCTTCCACTTATACAGCCGCTTTATGCGGCAGTAAGTGCTTTTTCTCTACTGAACAGCATAACATTTTCAGAACTATTATGGTATATTAGAGTCATTATAATTAAAATTGAGGTGATCTAGCTTGCATATCACGATCCGTCTATTCGCAGGTCTGGCAGAGGTTATCGGTACGTCCTCTCTTCCTTTCCATGCTGCTGAGAGTCCTTTGACTGCAGGAAAACTCAAAGAGATTCTTTCTGCAGCTTATCCGGATGCTTCATCCCAGATTGCAGTATCCCTTGTCGCCATCGACCGGGAATATGCGCCAGAGGATACCATAATTCTGGAAAATGCTGAGGTGGCGCTTATTCCTCCGGTTTCTGGAGGAGAATCTGAAACATTGAATGTAAGCACACCTGATGGATTATACATAATTACTGATAAAACGCTGGAACCACAAGAACTGCTTGATAAGGTACTGGATAATGGGCACGGTGCTTCCCTGGTATTCATCGGAACAACCCGCGAAATGACAGGAGACCAGCGAACGACAGCGCTATATTATGAAGCATATATTCCTATGGCTCTCTCTAAACTTCAGGAGATCGGCAATGCAGTCCAGCACCGCTGGAACGCACGATGTGCAATTGCGCATCGTCTGGGACTTGTGGGTCTCAAAGAGGCAAGTGTTGTCATTGCCGTATCCTCACCCCACCGTGAAACTTGTTATGAAGCCAGTCGTTTTGCCATAGAGAAACTCAAACAAATCGTACCGATTTGGAAGAAAGAAATTAACGATGATGTCCAGTATTGGAAAGATTCTGACAGTAATTCAAGGGATAATTTTACTGTCTGAACGTGACTTCTTTATCATTGTAAATATCATTGTTTATTGCTATGCTTTAAACAAATTGAAGTAGAAGGTGGCATCAGACTTGAGAGTGCACGTCACGGAACTAAAACCCGGTGATTATCTGAGAGATAACACTTTTAGCTCCAAAGGAATTCACGTATTATCCAAGGGAACTCAACTGCAATCGGAGGATATTTTCAAGTTAATGCAGCACGGTGTAGATTACGTTGTTATCGAGGACCGTGAAGAAATCAAGCAAGCTTCTAATAAAGAATTGACCCTTCAAATCGTAAGTAACCGGTTTGACAGTATGGTTGAAGGCTTTGAATCTTTATATTTAGAAGCTTTGGCCAAGGGAAGCTTTAACAAGTCTATGGTTGATGATGTCCTTCAGCCCTTATTAGGCTCCCTAGATCAACACAAAGATGTTGTTTCGCTGCTGCTGTTGCTGGATAGGGATGATGAGTACACCTATAATCATTCACTTCAGGTAGGCATGCTTTCTTATTATATTGCTTCATGGCTGGGTTATTCCAAACAAGAGAGCTATGAGATCAGCCGCGCCGGATATTTGATAGACATCGGCAAGTGCAGGATTTCACCGGCAATACTGAATAAACCAGGCAAACTGACTGTGGAAGAGTTTGAAGAAGTTAAACGACATACTACATATGGTTACGAAATTATCTCTAACTCTATGAACGATCAACATACCGCCCTCGTGGCACTGCAGCATCATGAAAGAGAAGACGGATCCGGATATCCCGCGAACCTGAAGAAATCCGAAATTCATCCTTACGCCAAGATTGCAGCAATAGCCGATGTGTACAGTGCTATGACTACTCCGAGGATTTATCAATCCAAGCAGGAACTGATCACAGTATTACGTGAAATTCACAACCTCAGCTTCGGGAAACTGAATGCCAAATCTGTACAAGCCTTTATTCAGCATCTAATGCCTAACTTTATCGGCAAACGCGTCCTGCTCAGTACGGGTGATATGGGTACAATTATTATGAACAATCCAACGGATGTATTTCGTCCACTGGTTAAGATCGAGAGTCACTTCTGCGACCTTTCCCGTGATCGTCAAATTGCTATCATAGAAATTTATATGGAATAATATCTAAAGAGAGTGTACCTAGGCCGTTTGAACTGCACCCCGTCAAGTAGACAGTACAAAAAATAAAAGATAGCTAAGCGGTCTTGGTCCTGAATTCAATGGGACTGAGGCCG
>NZ_JBGJZO010000021.1:0-85954 GCF_042610485.1 Paenibacillus oryziterrae
AAACTTCTTTTGTTCCATAAAAATGCTCCCCATACAGTAACAGGCTTTTATTATTTCACCTGTCTACTATATGGGGAGCATATCAGAACGATGATAGGGACAGCCCTTTTTAGTATAGATATGACAATAATAATTTCAGAATACAGAAGTTATTGCACAACCGTTGCCTTGGGCAACTCCGATTGTTCGGATGCTCCGTTTCTGGATAATTCCTCTTCACGGAGTTCGCGCTTCTTCAACTCCTGCGGCACTGTCTCTGCAGCTAGTTCAAGCAGCTGCGGCAGCGGCAGGACCATCATCTTCGGCACCAGCATTTCGCTTCTTACTTTCAGACGCGACCCGCCAGTAGGGTGGATTACACTCATTAATACGCTGAGATAGAACTTGGTTGACCGTGCGAACAATCCGTCCGGCAGATCCAGCACTGCGAAACCAAATTTCTCCGGTCCACGGTTCAGCATGCTGACACCATAGAGGGCTTTGGCCTCCATGAGCCTCTCATCGCCAGCCACCTTCTCCGCCAGGATCGGAAGATCCTGCTGCATCCGGCGTATCAAACGAATTGCCAGTTGCGCTGATGAACGGGAATGGAGACCGAACTCAAAGAGCTGACGGTTATCAAAATGCAGCTCGATTACTTGATCACCTTTGTTCAGCACAGTACCTCCATCCATTGGAACCGGCTGACCCTGATAACTTCGCAGGCGGTAATGGAGGAACGGATGTGATGGCGAGACGGTCTTCAAACGGAATATAAATTGGAAGACCTGCTCCCATGCCAGCCATAGTCCAACGATAAGCCGTTTAGTGAAAGAAAGCTTGCGCAGCGGTGAATTCTCCACCTGCTTGATCATTTCATCTACCCGGATGCTTCTCAGCCCTCTGCTCTCCGCTTCCTGAAGCGTTCGCTCAAGCGCAACCAGCATATGCCCCGGTGCATCAGGATCCGCGCCGAAGGTAGTTCCGCAATCATGGAGCAACATAACTTCTCCGGGATTTAAACGGGAGAGCATCTTCTCGGTGAGACGATCAGAGCCCAACTTCTCACGCCAGTCACCAAACATTGCCGACCAGAGAACAATCTTCACCTGACGCCGTTTGGAGAAATCAAACAGGTTGACGATCCCCCAAGGCGGCCGGTAATACGTGCTTCTCTCTCCGGTAATGTCGTAAATAATATCATCGGTACGCTGGATCTGCCTGCGCACAGTGGCCGGGCGCATCACCCAGTTACTCTTGTGAACATAATTATGAATACCGATCAGATGTCCTTCTTCATATATCCGGCGGATCAAGTCAGGGTGACGTTCGGCATTCGCCCCGACAACAAAAAAGGTTGCTTTAGCATTGTATTGCTTCAATAGGTCAAGCAGGCGCGGCGTATACCGCGGGTCTGGTCCATCATCAAACGTTAGGGCAAATTCCCCGGTTCCGATTCCTTTGCGGAAAACACGGTAACCAAAAATCCGGCTGATGATGCCAGGAATAAAAGCATAGAAGGATGAGATGTAGAACAGCCAGAGCAGCAAAGTCTCCATGTGTATTCCCCGCTTTTCCAGAAGTGACTTTGGCTCGCCTTTCGTCTGCAAGCAGATCTTGTATTACGGCCAAGTAAGGTAAAGTCCCAAAAAACATACCCTCCTATTTTAGCACAATCCACAAAGAAAAAGACGATTTTCAATTAAAATCGTGTACAATGTACACAAGTGATAGAAGTCTTTCCACTAACCCGAAAAGGAGTCGTTCCATTCTATGCTGCCTTTGTATAAGAAATATTGGCGTACCTTTTTTGACATTGGACTCATCGTCCTGACCGTGTATTTAGTTATGCTGGTATTCAGCAAACTTTATAGCCTCGCTGCCCCGGTATTTCTATCCTTTTTCGTATTTATGCTGATCGAGCCGCTGGCCCGCTTTTTGAACCGTAAAGGACTAGCCAAACCGTTCGCTTCAGCGATTTCGGTGCTGCTGTTCTTGGTGCTACTGCTTGGAATTTTATTCGGTGCCGGTCTCTTGATTGTTTCTCAGATTATCCGCTTCCAAAACGATCTCCCTTATTATACAAGTATCGCCCAGCAGAGCTTTGCAGATTTCACTTCGTTTTTGCAAAATAAATTGGATACTCTCCCACCGGATCTGGCCGTCAAGATCAATGAATATTTCAGAACCGCTACCGATATCCTATCGCGCTGGCTGGTCGTCTTCTTTAATTATATGGTTGTTCTTCTGGGCTCTTTCTCTTCCTTTATGGCAAATTTCGGGATCGCCATTATTCTGGCATTCTTTCTCAGTATGGAGATTAAGGACTGGCGGAAAATTGCCCATGACAAAATGCCAAAGACCCTAAAGACCGCCTTCAGCTTCTTGCAGGGCAATGTCTTTAAGGCCATCGGTTCTTATTTAAAAGCTCAGCTTATTCTAATCTCCATCACCTTTGTCATTGTACTTGTCGGTCTCTTTATCCTGGGAAGCGGCAACGAGATTACAATGGCCCTGATATGCGCCGTCTTCGATATCCTGCCGCTGCTCGGGGTCACAACTATCTTGATTCCATGGATCATTTATCTTTTCATTGTCGGCAATACTACACTTGCCATCGGACTGATCGTTCTGCTCGCTGTCGTTCTTGTCGTACGCCAGCTGCTGGAGCCGAAGATCACAGGAAATTCGATTGGTGTGTCTTCCGCTTTCCTGATGCTTTCCTTCGTGATCTTGTCCACTTCAGCTTTTGGGGTTGCCGGACTTATCCTCTCGCCGATTCTGCTCATCCTGATTAAGGAGCTCATCCAGCAGGGGTATCTACAGCGCTGGATTTTCCTGCCGAAGGAAGAGTTTATCGTCTCCCCGTTTGCGGCAAGCCCGTCTACTCCGCCGGAAGAGAGTGAAGAACCGGAAGCCGAGATCTAACCAGCTTCAGATGTAGCTAGATAATTCATAACCTGACCGAACAGCTTCGTTGCGGTGTGACTGCTTCCAGGTGCAGCATTCTTCACAAGAACCGCCGCTGCATACTGAGGTTGTTCTACAGGCCCATAACCAATAAACCATTGATTGTTGCGCGGCGCACCCTTAAACAAGGTCTGCGCGGTGCCCGATTTGCCAGCAAGGTTCCAGACTGCTTTCTGCAGTTGATTACCTGTTCCTTCAGTTACAACTTGACGCATCCATGACAACAGTATTTCCGAGGTAGCCGGTGAAATTCGCCCGCCCACCGCAGGAGCTACGTGTCGGGGAAGCTTCAGCAGTTTCTGTCCATTGGCAAAGTTAACCTGCTGCAAAATTCTCGGTGCGGTGACTTCACCGCCATGCAGCAGCGTCACCACCAGGTTGGCGGCCTGAAGCGGAGAGATCCGCACATCACGTTGCCCGATCGCTGTCTGAACCCTGGTCCCGCTATCATCCGTAAGCAGCGTGGCAAAGATCGTCCCTGCTTGTTCTCCGGAAAGCGGTTGGAGCACATCCATACCCAAGGTATGGTCTGCTTGCCAGCCTATCTCATGGCCTAGCCCAAGCTCATACGCTGCAGACTGGAGCTGCGCACCCGTCAAACGTTCCGCTAAAGAAGCAAATACGGTATTACAGGACACGGCAAACCCTTCAGCAAGATTCAGGGAACCGTGTCCTTTTTCTTGATGGCAGGTAAGACCGTATTTATCAACCTTGCCCTTACAGTAGAACAATTCATTTGGAGCGGTTACTCCTCCTTCCAACGCAGCCGCAGCCGTAACAATTTTGAAGATCGAACCCGGCTCGGTCGCCTTCAGTGCCCGGTTGTTCCACTCCCCTCCCTGGGGTGAGATCTCCTCAGCGTTATAAAAAGGGAGCGACACCATAGCTACAATATCACCGGAGTGTGCATCCAGTACCACAACAGCCCCTTCTTTAACCCCCGCTTTAATGGCCAGATTCTCAATTCCATCCTGCTTTTTTTTATCTATCGTGGTGTATAATGCAAGCGGATAATAGGGGTTAGCCGGCGTCCGCACCCTAATTTCGCTTCCCGGAAGACGTATACCCTGTGCATCGACATGTGCATAGGCTTCAGTATGACCTACACCGTGCAGCAGCGGCTCCAGTGTCTTCTCCAGTCCTGCTGTTCCGCTTAGCGGAATCCGTACATCTGAGTTTGACTGGGCCGTTGACTCCGATAAATAGCCCAGCCACTGCTTACCGGACAGCGAGTTCTCGTATCTTCTGGCAAATGGTAGTACCTTTAGACCGTCAATATCCAAAGAACTAACTAAATGGGCCTGAGACGGTGTAAGAGCAAGCGGACCTTTGTGATCAGGAGAAGGCCATAGTAGCGGCTCTTTCAGCGAACCCAGCTTGTCCCGAAGTTCCCCGTAGTCGGTTTCGAGTATCCCAGCAAGACGCCGAAGTGCGGATTCCGCTTGTTCTGTTATTCCCTTCACCTCAGGCCCAACCCGTCTCCTTTCTTCTTGCGGAAAAAAAACGGCTATCCAAATCGTCTCTCCAGCGAGCGCCCTGCCGCTCCGGTCATATAAACGCCCGCGTCCGCTGTCAAGGATCGTTTCACGTTCACTTTGCACCTCAGACATCTGAGCTAAAGTATACTTACGGCCCGGGACAGGCTGATCCTTCATCAGTAGCTGAATCCAACCTAAACGCAAGATAAGTACTCCAAGTGCTGCTAACATAAGAATTAGGCTGATCGTTAGGCGTTTACTGACTTTGTGACTCAAGGCGCTTCCTCCTGATCGGTTCAAAGATATTCTTTATTCCTATTATGCCCAAAAAAAGGAGCCACCCTCCAGGGCGGCTCCGATCTATATCTATATCGTTAAACAGTGAACTTGGATAATCTCTCTTTCAGGTTCAAGGAGGCGCTCTCCAGTTTAGCAGACAACGCGACAAGATGCTCACTTACATTCTGCTGCTCACCACTGAGTGAAGCAACTTCTTGCGAAGCCGCCGAGGATTCTTCAGCAACGGCACTTACATTGCCCATGGTTTCAGAAAGTACGCTCTGTGTCTGGCTCAGACTGTTTATGGAAGCTGTAACCGACTCGATCCGGTTAATGAATTGATCCATCTGCTCTTGTACAGTTACAAAGATCTCACCGGTATTCCGAACGGATGATACCTGTTCCTTGAACAAAGGTGTGACCTGGGACAAGGCCGCAACGGTCTCATTCATATCCGCCATAATCCTATCCGTAATTTCCGCGACAACAGCTATGGAGTTTTTGGACTGCTCAGCGAGTCCTCGAATTTCTCCTGCAACCACCATAAAGCCCAGACCGGCCTCCCCTGCACGCGCTGCTTCAATCGTAGCATTGAGGGATAGAACATTCGTCTGCTGGGTGATATTCTGCATGACATCCAGAACCTTCATCACCGAAGAAGCGGTTTCTTTCAGTTCGTTCACTTTCACTACCAGCGCTTCTGTCATTTCACCGGTCAGAGTCGTCTGCTGCTGCAAATGCTCCAAGCGTGCGACTCCTTCCTGACTGTACTGGCCGACACTTTGTGCAGCCTGATCCATTTCACGGTTCGCGGAAATGACATCCTCCATCTGCTCCAAAATGTGGCCTGAAAGTTCGTTCCCACGGTCAGCTTCGAGCGCCAGACTTCCCGCACCGCCTGCGATTTCTTCGGTGGCAGCGGCAATATCAGCTGCTGAGATGGCAGTCTTCCCTGAGGCTTTACCAAGCGCATCGGCAGTTTCAAGAACTTCCTGAGCCGTTTCACTCGTATGATTAACCAACTCGGTAATCCGTTCCATCATGGTATTAAAGGAATCGGATAACTGACCGATTTCATCTTTAGAGGTGACCTTTGTCCGTACGGCAAGATTACCTTCGGCACCTTCAAACATTAAATCTTTCAATTTCGATAGTGGCCGGGCAACCATACGCATCATATAAATGCCGACCAGAATTGCAATGACAACAGCACCTGCTACCATCCAGTAAGTCGTAGAAAGAATACGGCTGGCATCTTTAACCAGATTTCCCGCGGGAACAACTCCGAGCACCTTCCAGCTGGAGCTCGCCAGCGTTCCGTATACGGCCAGAATGGATTGCCCCTTCTCATCCTCTGTTGGCAAAGATCCTGATGCCGCTTTCAAACCACTGAACAAGGTACCGCCCAGTCGCAAGTAAGTGTCAGCCTTGTCGAGGGAAGAAGCAATGAGCTCGTCCTTCGCGGTCAGGAGCTGAACATACGAGTCATCTCCAAGACTCACCTTTTTAAGCTGGTCAGCGATAGCGGAGCTTTTTATGTCACTCACTGCAATAAATGCTACGCTGCCGTCCTCACTTCCGATCGCTTTAGCCAAATGAAATACGCCTGCCGCTCCTTGGCTTTGCGAGTTCGTGATCCAGAGACTCTTCGGCTTACTCTGAAGTTCTTTGAACCAGGCAGCCGATTTCGCGTTTTTCAGAAATGCTGCATCTTCCGTTCCTGCAACAGCCGTCTCCATAGATCCAGCCAGCGGAAACAGGTATACTGCTTGCACATCTTTGCTGTGCGACATCCAGATGTTCAATTCAGCGGTAATACGGTCCATATCGGCTTGTTCCAGGGCGTTGTCAATTTCCCAGTTGTAAAACAGCTGCTTCAGATTATCCTCGAACCGCAAAAGCATGACATCCAGCTTATCCGCTGTTTGAATAATCGTCTGCTGATTCGCCTTTAATGCATTGTTCTCAACTGTTTGTTTAGCAACCGAATAAGAAATATACCCCAGACTTAGTACCAATACCATTGTGGCTATAAAAAACACAAGAAAAAGCCGCACCCCAACTGATTTCGAAGGATGCAGCCGGAAAAGGATTCCGCCTTTTCGCTTTGTTGACTTCACCAACCTAATCACCTGCCAAATTCCAATTATCAATAGCTTGTATTTATTATAAAGTCATGAATGTCTGCAGCGCCTGATCGGCAATATAAGGCAGATATTCGTGACCATATTCATAATAAACGATAAGCTCCTTAACAGCTGTGATTTTGTTGTATGCAGCGAATTGTGTCGAAGGTGGGCAAATAATATCTGTAAGACCAATAACCAATAGTACCTTAGACCTAATTCTATCGGATAAGTTTTGTATATCAATGTAACCAAGACGGTTGAAAATTTCACCTTCACGTAAGTGGTGCGGATCGAACAATCGGAAATAATAATGAAGCTCTTCATACGCAGAGGCTGTAATATCCATTTCCCAAGCCCGTTTATAATCGGAGAGGAACGGATAGGCCGGGATGGCAATTTGGATTCTCGGCTCAAGTGCAGCACAGGCTACGGTTAAAGCACCTCCCTGAGAGAAACCGATCGCCCCGATGCGCTCCGGATCAATTCCTTCCATTGACATCAGGATCCGTGCGGTTTGGACTGTATCCAGAAAGACATTCCGGTAATACAGACGGTCAGGGTCTGGATCATCGATTCCACGGATAATATGACCACGGATAGTCGTTCCTTTAACGGTTAGATTATCTTCTGACAGCCCGCCTTGTCCCCGGCAATCCATCGCAAGAACGCTTATGCCGTGGGCTGCATACATTGCCTTCTCCGACCAGTCACCGCTGTCGCTGGAGTATCCATGGAACATCACAACCCCGCTTCCCCGCGGATTCTGCTTAGGTCTTGCATACTTGCAATGGATTCTTGCGCCTCCGACACCTGTAAAATACAGATGAAAGCAATCAGCCAGCGGAGTTTGAAACTCCGCTGGCACCAGTTCATACTCAAGCGACTGCTGCGCTAATTCGTCAAGAGCCCGCTCCCAATATTGTTCGAAGTCGTCCGGCTTGGGGCTGCTCCCCATATACTTTTTCAGTTCAGGTAAAGACATGTCGTTAATCAAATTTCTGCTCCTCCCCGTTTCCGTGCACCCCGGTCTTTTTTCCTAGATTAGGAATCCATATTAGATTCTTCCCAACCCGGCATCGTCCGCAACTTCCTCATGTGTATTTATTACGAAAGTGACAATTTCTTGAACAGTTGTATAAGCAACACCAACATAGGTATCGGCAGCCCCATAATAGATGGCGATTTTGCCGGATTCCGCATCATGCAGTGCAGCACACGGAAAGACGACGTTGCTCACAAAACCTCTTTCCTCATACCACTCCTCAGGAGTGAGTACAAAATATTTGGAACGGTACTTCACCTTAGAAGGTTCATCACGGTCCAGAATCACGGCACCCATGCTGTAAACCAATCCATTGCATGTTTCTGTCACGCCGTGGTAAAACATGAGCCAGCCTTCAGTGGTTTCCAGAGGAGCAGGCCCGCCGCCGATCTTGGTGCTCTGCCACCAGCCTTGACCGCCCTTGGTCATCACATGACGGTGCTTGCCCCAATAGACGAAATCCGGACTTTCGCTGAGGAATACATCGCCAAACGGCGTATGGCCACTGTCACTTGGACGGGACAGCATAACGAAATTACCGTTAATCTTCTTCGGAAACAGCACCCCATTTCGGTTAAAGGGCAGAAACGGATTCTCTAGACTGGTGAATGTTTTAAAATCCTCTGTTTTGGCAGCCCCAATGGCAGCTCCATAGAAATCCGTGCACCAGATGATATAGTAGGAATCCTCCACCTTCACCAGCCGTGGATCATAAGCATAACGGGGCTGATACGGATTACCAGCCTCGTCTCTAAATACGATAGGCTGTTCATCGATTTGCCATTCAAGACCGTCAGCACTGTATCCCATCCGCAGATGAGGACGGGTCGTTTGATCTTCCACCCGAAACACGCCTAAAAAGCTTCCCTCGAATATGGCAACAGCACTGTTGAATATACGTGCTACACCCTTGGCTGGATTTCTTTTGATCACAGGATTATTGCTATGTCTCCAAACCGGACTTGAATGTCCTTCCGGCTTCTCCTCCCAAGGAATATTAGGCAGATGATCTCCGATAAGCTTGATTTCTTTCATCTTAAAACCCCTCCGATTGTTATTTATTCCATTGAATTTAACCTAACAAATATAATTAAATACACTAATAATAACGCTTACAAAATAATTATAAACGGGGGTTCTATATAAAACGATGGTCTCAATTGTCATTTATAGTCCTGTGTTTAGATGTTTATCAGATCTATATCCTAAGTGTGTTTTCGTCTTGTAATCCCTTTCAAAAGAAGTTATAAATAAATTATCGTTATTATGTCGTTTGTATTTAATAATAACTAAAATAACAAATTGATTATTCTAATTCCCGAATCATCTTACCCAACAGGAGGTTAAGCATGACACTGCAACCTGATGAATTTATCGGAGGCGTTACCTGGGGATTCCCTGGGGTACGCGGAACGTGGAACAACGAAGAAGCCGAGCGATCTATGGAACTTATGGCATCCACGACAGAAGCCAATTGGACGGCAATTGCACTAAGTGCGCTTCAGGCCTCTCCCCAGGCTACGAAAATACCTTATTGGCAGCACCCCACCGTCAGCGACGATGAGGTCAAATGGGCTATCGCCAAAGCCAAATCACTGAACCTGAAGGTTTGCTTGAAACCGATCGTCAATTGTGCCGACGGCACCTGGCGGGCGCATATTAATTTTTTTGATAAGGATGTCCCTTGCGAACCTAAATGGTCAGAGTGGTTCAGCGCCTACACTGATTTTATCCTGCACTATGCCGTCCTTGCCGAAGCAACCGGCTGCGAGATGTTCTGCATTGGTTGTGAGCTAGTCCAAACCGACCGTCGTGCAGACGAATGGCGCACTTTGATTGCAGCGGTCCGTAAAGTCTACTCAGGGATTCTCACCTACAATTGTGACAAATACCAAGAGGACAATGTTACCTGGTGGGATGCTCTCGATGTTATCTCTTCCAGCGGCTATTACCCTGCTGCTGATTGGGAGGCCCAGCTTGACCGGATCGAACAGGTTGTTAAAGCCTATAACAAACCTTTCTTCTTCATGGAGGCCGGTTGCCCGAGCCGCACTGGCAGTGCGGACATACCGAATGATTGGACGCTCCAGGGGGAGCCCAGCGAAGAAGAGCAATCCCGCTTTTACCAGGCGATGTTTAACCACACCAAAATCCGGTCATGGGTGCAGGGCTTCATGCTCTGGGATTGGCCGGCCCGTCTGTATCCTATTGAGGAAGCTCCTACGAACGATGACTACTGTATGTACGGCAAGCAATCATCAGCAATTATTAGTGCGTATTACACATCACAAGGTAAGCATTTTTCCAAGAGAGCAGGCGAACAGAAATGAACCATCCGTCCGGGGTATGGCTGTCACAGATAGAGCATGAACTGAAGGACAATATTCTCAGCTTTTGGCTGAGATATGCTAAAGACGAGGAGTTCGGCGGTTTTATAGGAGAGATCAGCTCATCTATGGAGGTTATTGCCGACGCCGAGAAAAGTCTGGTGCTGAACGCCCGTATTTTATGGACTTTTTCAACGGCTTACCGTTTCTATAGGGATCCGGAATATTTGGCTATGGCAGAGCGTGCTTATACTTATCTGCAAGAGCATTTCATGGACAAGAAATATGACGGAATGTTCTGGATGGTGGATGCCGCCGGTAATCCTACTCAGGATAAAAAGCAGGTGTACGGCCAAGCTTTTGTAATCTATGCCTTGGCGGAATTTCACCGTGCTTCCGGTTCACTTGAACCACTTGAGTTAGCCATCCGGCTGTTCCAACTGCTCGAGAAATACAGCTATGATTCCATATATGGAGGTTATATCGAAGCCCTATCGCGGGAATGGGAGATGACGGAGAACTTATCTCTAAGCAGTAAAGATATGAACGAGAAGAAATCGATGAATACCCACCTGCATGTGCTTGAAGCCTACACCGGTCTTTATCGGGTATGGAAATCCGCTGAGCTCCGAACCAAGCTGACTGAACTGATTGATATCATGCTGAAGCATATTGTTGACGATGCCGGAGCACACTTCCATCTTTTTCTCGACGAGGCTTGGAAGGTTAAATCTGAAGTGATCTCTTACGGGCATGATATCGAAGGCAGCTGGCTTCTCTATGAAGCGGCAGAAGTGCTGGGTGATCCGGAACTGCTTAGCCGGGTTCAAAAGGTCGCGGTTACGATGGCGGAAGCTGTGCTTGCAGAAGGGATCGACCGGGACGGCGGGATTTGGAACGAGGCGGATAACGGTCAGCTTGTAAATAAGGATAAAGACTGGTGGCCGCAGGCGGAAGCTGTTGTCGGTTTCTATAATGCTTATCAATTGACCGGCGATACCAAATTCAAAGATGCCGCAGCCACAGCCTGGGCCTTTATCTGCCAGTATATTGTGGACCATGTACACGGGGAATGGCATTGGGGTGTGGATGAGAACCTCAAACCGTTGACCGGCTCACCTAAACTAAGCGCCTGGAAATGCCCTTATCATAACAGCAGGGCCTGCTTTGAAATGATCGAACGGCTTACACCAAACACAAAGGAGCACTTATCATGACTTCATTATTCGAGGAACGCAAAACACAGTTAACCGATCGCTACGAAGCGCTGATCGGACGCCGCAATGAGAAACTGCCTTTAGGAAACGGTATTTATGACAGGTACCGCAACCCGCTGCTGACGGCTGAGCATGCCCCGCTAATTTGGAGGTATGACTTTAACCCGCAGACCAACCCCTACTTCGCGGAAAGAATCGGAGTCAATGGGATTTTCAATCCGGGAGCGATTGAGCTGAATGGGAAGTTCTACATCGTTGCCCGTGTAGAAGGGGTTGACCGCAAATCCTTTTTCGCCGTTGCGGAGAGTGATAGTGGTGTAGACGGCTTCCGTTTCTGGGATCACCCCGTGGTAATGCCCGAGACCGAAGAACTCGACATCAATGTGTATGACATGCGACTGGTGCAGCATGAAGACGGCTGGATTTACGGTTTATTCTGCACCGAACGCCAAGACCCGGATGCCCCACATGGCGATCTGTCCAGTGCTGTTGCCCAATGCGGAATTGCCCGAACGAAGGACCTGAAATCATGGGAGCGCCTGGCTGATCTGAAGACAGGTTCTGCCCAGCAAAGGAATGTTGTGCTCCATCCTGAGTTCGTGGACGGTAAATATGCTTTCTATACCCGCCCGCAGGATGGTTTCATCGATGCAGGCTCCGGTGGCGGCATCGGCTGGGGATTATCGGATACCATCGAGAACGCTACCATCAGCAGTGAGACAATTATGGACGAACGCCATTATCACACCATTAAGGAAGTGAAGAACGGGCAAGGACCAGCCCCGGTCAAAACTCCAAAAGGCTGGCTCCACATCGCCCATGGTGTGCGGAATACAGCAGCGGGTCTGCGTTATGTGCTGTACGCTTTCCTATCCGATCTGCAAGAGCCTAACCGGGTGACCCATGCCCCGGGCGGTCATTTCATCGCTCCAGAAGGCGAAGAGCGCGTCGGCGATGTATCCAACGTTGTCTTCTGCAATGGCATCATCGCCCGTGACAACGGTGATATCTATGTGTACTACGCATCCTCCGACACCCGCATTCATGTCGCTACCACAACGGTGGATCAAATGCTTGATTATGTCATGAACACGCCTGCCGACCCCCTCCGTTCGTACGCTTGCGTCCAGCAGCGGATCGAGTTAATTGAGCGGAACTTGCAGCTGTAGTGACACTGCTCCAGCTTCGAGGCCGGACCATTGCCTGCAGCATGCCTGCGGGCGCTCCGCGAACGGACCGTTGCTTCAATCGCTGTTGTCTCCGGATTATCTAATTAACCTTAGCGGTTATAATCCGGTGACAAAGGCGACCGCTGCCGCTTTTACGCAATCGGTCCGTCCTCTCCGCTGATCTTCCTCACTACGAACTGCAAAAAAAAGAAAAAGAAAAGCAGAAAGTCTCTCTGAACCTGAGACTTTCTGCTTTTTGGTTTATTTCTGCATGCCTCGTTATATTACGAGGCAGTGCCATTGCTCCCTTTTTATGCCATATAAGGTTAAATAGTAAACTCCCACGCTGAATGCAGCGGAGGGGACGGAATGATTGCGGAAAAGCGATAGCGTTCGTCTTGGTCTTCGGATGTATACCTTATAATAAATTCAAAACATCCGAAGACCACAACGATTGAAGCAACATTCCGTTCACGGAGCGCCCGCAAGCATTGCACACTTGGTTTTTCACGGAGCACTCCAACATCACTTCAGAGTTTACTTTTTCAGATGATATGGCACCGTCGTGATAATTACGTTTCTGCGGTACAGGAGATGGGCCCGAATGAGCAGACTGGACTGGTTGTGCAGAATGTTGTGCCAGCCTTTTTTCGGAATGAACTGCGGGATAATGATGGTAACTTGATAATTGGACTCACTCGCCTTGTACTGGACCGTATCAATGAATTTCAACAGCGGCTGAATGATGCTCCGGTAAGGGGAATGTAGGGTAACGAGCCTTACATCGGGCTGCCATTTTTTCCACTTCTCCTCGAAAGCCAATTCTTCATCCCGCTCAAAAGGAATATGAACGGCGATGACCTGGTACGCAGCAAGCGATTTGGCATAATTCAAGGAACTCTCCACCACATGGGTAATACCGGCAACAGGGACAATGATCACATTCCCTTCAATTGGAATTGCAGGTTCACAGGTAGTAATCCTAAGCTGGTCGGCCACATCATTGTAATGCTTCTTGATCCGCAGAAAAATAAGCAGAATTAATGGAACAAATATCAAGACAGGCCATACCTGCGTGAATTTGGTCAAGAAGAACATCGTCGTAACAACAAAGCTAATCACAGCACCGGTGGTGTTGATAATAAATTTAGCGAGCCACCCCTTCGGTCTTTGCCGGTACCACTTCAGTAACATCCCCGTCTGGGAGAGGGTAAAAGGAATAAATACACCCACCGCATAAAGCGGAATCAGATGTTCCGTCCGGCCTTTAAAGACAACGATCAGCAGTATGGAGAGCAGGCCTAGACTAATGATCCCGTTGGAATATCCCAGACGGTCACCACGAATCGCAAACATGCGGGGAATGAACTTATCCTTGGCAAGGTTAACCGCAAGCAGCGGAAAAGCGGAGTACCCGGTATTAGCAGCCAGAATCAGGATCAAGGCGGTTGTCCCCTGTATGAAGAAATACATAAAGTTACGCCCGAATATGCCTTCGGCAATATCGGATACGACGGTAACTTCTTCACGCGGGGCAATTCCGTAGTAATACGCCAGAAATACAATCCCCGAAAATAATAGCGCTAAAAGTGTCCCCATGGCCACCAATGTTTTGGCCGCATTATTAGGAGCAGGAGCTTTAAAGTTGGGAATAGCGTTCGAAATAGCTTCAACACCAGTCAAGGCCGAACTTCCCGAGGCGAATGCCCTCAGCAGCAGAAAAAGGCTCACACCTGCAATCGACGTTCCGACTGGCGTATGTAATTCCGGCTGTACCTGCCCCGTCAATATATGATAAAGACCCGTCAGGATTAGAATGAACAGTGCAAGAACAAATAAATAGACCGGGTATGCAAGAACAGAAGCTGATTCCGTTACTCCCCTCAGGTTCAGAGTGGTAATCAGTATCACAAAAATAATGGCAATCATCACATTGTGTGAATGAAGGCTCGGGAACGCAGAAGTAATGGCATCCGTTCCTGCGGATACACTAACAGCAACTGTCAAAATGTAATCTACCAACAATGATCCTCCCGCAACAAGTCCGGGATATATCCCCAAATTCTCCTTGGAAACCACATACGCCCCTCCACCATGCGGATAAGCGAATATGATTTGTCTGTAGGATAAGATCAGTGCTGCCAACAAGACCAGTACTCCGACAGCAATCGGGATCGAATACCAGAAAGCCGCTGCACCCACAGTGAACAGAACGATCAATATTTGCTCGGGGCCATAAGCTACTGAAGATAAAGCATCTGATGATAAAATAGCAAGGGCTTTGGTTTTATTTAGCTTCTGCTCGCCCAGCTCATTGGATTTAAGTGGACGTCCGATTAAAAAACGTTTAATGGATGCAAGCATTATGATATTCACCGCCACTTTTTTATTATAGATTACCCCTCTCAGTTCAGGAATAATCTGACCAATATCACAACCAGCTATGGAATTCAGTTAATCCTGCATGGCAGCCGTGGAGTCCCGGTGCACGATATCTGCGGCGATGAGAATTTTCTCCAGTGGAGCCGCCCGATTCGCAATACGCGATAAAAGCTTCTCTACAGCCACACGTCCCAGTGCTTCCTTAGGCACATGAACTGTCGTAAGTGGAGGAATTCCGCGTGTAGAGTCCTCAATATTATCAAATCCGGTTACAGAAATATCCCCTGGGATTTGTATCCCTTCTTCTTTAAGAACATCACTTACAATAAGGGCTACAGAATCATTAGCGCAGACTAGCGCGGTCGGCACCGTCCTGGATTTTTTTCGTTTGGACACCCAGCCTTTGAACTCTTCTCTAAAAGAATTATCCTCTATCCCCTCAAGAAACAGCATGGCATCATCTTCAACAGGCGCCTTCAGCCCATTTTCTTCAAGTGCACTGCGGAATCCGATCCAGCGGTCACGGAAACTGCGTGAGTATTTAATATTACCGATAAAATGAAGCTGGGAATGCCCGCTGCCCATCAAGTGCTGGGTTAATCGGAACATCGAATCCACATTATTGGCAAATACCGTATCACTGGGAATCAGTTGGTCTTCGTGGTCAATCAGTACCATGGGCAGCCCGATCCTGTGAACTTCAAGCAGAAGCGAGGTTGAGATCTGACCTACGCCAACAAGACCCAGAATCCCGTTTGGGTTCAGGATATTAACAAAATTATCTGCCCGATGCTCGGATATAATGACCATGCCAAGACCTTCCTGATCCAGAGCAAAGGCAATCCCATCCACAATCTTTCCCCAATATAAGGAGTCCTGTGTCTGAGCGCGTATATTCGGCATAAGTACAAGTACGGATTGCTTCTTCCGGTCACTGCCTTCCGGTCCCTGTTTGTGTTTAATATTATGAACGTATGCATTTTTTTGTGTAAAATACCCCAGCTGTGACGCCGCCTGTATTACCCGTTCCCGGGTGGTCTCATTAACGCCATCCTTGCCAGCCAATGCCTTGGAAACCACGAATTTGGACACTCCTAGATAATCGGCAATTACCTGCATTGTAATCTTCTTTGCCATGTCCTCAAAACTCCTATTCGATCATTCTGTTTGATTTAAACAACTAATAAACAATAACAAATTCCTAACAAAATGATTATACGTGGTTCATCTCCGCCGCACAATACAAAAGCCGCCACTTCACATGGAAGCAGCGGCTATTTGAAATGTTATTAAAATCGATAATCCCTATTCGATCCTGAACTGGGATAACTTTTCCTTCAACTGTCCTGAAACACTTTCAAGCTTGCCTGAGAGCAATACGAGTTGATCGCTGACATTTTGTTGTTCGCTGCTCAAGGAAGCTACTTCCTGCGAGGTCGCTGATGATTCTTCAGCTACAGCACTTACATTGCCCATGGCTTCTGATAAGACACCCTGGGAGTGGTTTAGACTGTTAATAGACTCCGTTACGGATTCAAGGCTGCTGATGAACTCGTTCATCTGTCCCTGTACAGATACGAAAATATCACTTGTATTCTGAACTGAACTCATCTGCTCTTTAAAGAGCGGCGCCACTTCAGAAAGAACCGCAACAGTCTCATTCATTTCATGGATAATCTTATCGATAATACCCGCTACCAGAGCGATGGAATCCTTAGATTGTTCAGCAAGTTGGCGCACCTCACCGGCTACTACCATAAAGCCACGTCCGGCTTCACCTGCACGCGCCGCTTCAATCGTAGCATTGAGAGACAAAATATTCGTCTGCTGTGTAATACTCTTCATGACATCGAGCACCTTGATAATGGAGAACACGGTGTCTTTCAAATTGTTAACCCGCTCCACAAGGGCGCCGGTCCTTTCACCTGTTTGGCTGGTTTTGGCGAGAAGAACTTTTAGCTGCTCTGCGCCCAGTTCACTAGCTTCGCCAACTCCTCTTGCAGCTACATCCATTTCTCTATTAGCTTGTACAACCATTCCCATTTGCGAAGAAATCATCTCCGTCAGGTCACTGCCCTTTTCGGCTTCGAGTGCAAGACTTCCCGCCCCTTCAGCAATTTCCTCCGTAGCGGCTGCGATTTCTTTTGCAGAAACTGCGGTCTTCCGTGATGCTTCTCCAAGTTCTCCAGCGGTCTCAAGCACCTCGCGGGCTGTCTCGTTGGTTTGACTGACCAAATCAGTAATCCGCTCCATCATGATATTAAAAGAGGCCGACAACTGTCCAATTTCATCCCGAGAAACATGATCCGTACGAACACTGAGATCTCCTTTGGCTCCTTCAACCATCAGATTCTTCAATCGGGACAAAGGGCGGGCAATCATGCGTACCATTAGCATCCCGAGCAGAATAGCAACCAATGTAGCTGCTGCCGTTGCTAGGTAGGTTGTTACAAGGATTGGCTTCGCTTCCTTAACCAGCTCACTAGTGGGCACAATACCTGCCAGCTTCCAATCCGCTTTAACCAAAGGATTATTCACAATCAGAAGTTCCTCACCGCTCGCATTTTTGGTGTCGAAACTTTCATTATTGGACTTGCTCGCTTTAATTGAACTGTATCCTGACATCTGTCCATCATCTTCCATAACACTGGATGCTACTACGATTCCAGCTGCATCGACAACCTGAATCCGGGAGCCTTCACCGAGCTTCACGCTTTTGAACGCTTCCTCGAGCATGTTATTCTTCAGCTCAAGAAGAACAATATACCCTGTATTCTCCCCAAGATTCTTCAGTGAGCGAACCATAGCAATATTGCTTCCGCCTTTACCCTCAATGGAGGTAGAGAACCAATAATTCTGGGAACCCTTCTCTTCACCTGAGTAATAAGGCTTGTAATCTGTTGTATTCTTTACAACCTGCTTGTACCAGGCTTGTTCCCGTATGCCTTCTAATGTAAGCCCGGAAGTTCCGCTCATAATAATGTCCAGATCCGGATTCTCCGGAATCAGCGAAATACTTACAATATTGGAATCCGAAGTCGTCTGGCTCGACAGCTTCTTACTAATAATATCTGTAGCGACAAATTGGTCATAATAAGTCTTGGCCGCTTTCAGCTCTGACAAGTTCGTTTGAATTTGCGGATCAAAGAAGATTTGAAGCGTCAGACCTTCATATTGCTTCAGAATAATATCGAGCTTCTCTGAAGTCTGGATAATCGTCTGACGGTTCGCTTCAGCTACGTTATTTTTAATCGTATTTTTCGCTTTCGTATACGACAATACACCAAGCGCAAGCACAACTATAATAATGCTGCACAACACGAGCAGGAATATCTTAACTCCCACAGATTTAATCGGATTAACATTCTTAACCTGCCTTGCTGAACCATGCATGATGTTTTTGAAGTTAAAGCCCGGCTTCATTATTTTCTCACCATCCGCCACAGCTAGAGTAACTTGACCTTTTGTACCCGCTTTCAATTTTCTCTCTTTTCGATTGACCCTCTTGTTCTTCTGGGGAATTCCCATCTTTCGCTCACCTACCAGTTGGATTAAGTGTTCCGTATGTAAACGCATTCTATCTACTATATCGGTATTTTACCACAAATCTTTTAGTATAATTTACTATTTTTAATTCTATTGTCCTATTACTTCCTGTTTTGTCACAAAAAAAATGCGAAACTATTCTCTTGACAAAGAACAGTTTCGCACGTTGTGCAAATTTTAGGACCCGTGATTATTTTCTTTTACGCATCATATCAAAATAAGCTACAGGTTGATCCACTTTCATACGGACCGTCTGCATGGGATGACGTGCTGCATCAAGAATATTTCCTGCGGTATCCCACAGCTCGCCTACAGACTGTTTAAAGAATGTGTTGTCCGGGCCAAAGAATTCTACCTCTTGTCCCGGCTTGAAATGATTACGCTGCTGAATCAAAGCCGTGCCGCTCTCCGGATCATACTCCAAGACCAATCCGGCGAAATCATATGGGGCTGCTTTTTCTTCAGGCTCATAAATGTGATCCTCATGATCCGGTGTATCATAAAAGAATCCGGTATTCAGCGGCCGGTTGGCGGCTTTGTTAAGCTCATCCAGCCATTCAGGCTTCATCACATAGTTCTCCGGATCGGCCATATAGCTGTCAATCGCCTTCCGGTAGGCGTTAACTACGGTGGCTACATAGTGAATCGACTTCATCCGGCCTTCAATCTTGAAGCTGTCAATGCCCACTTCAATGAGATCCGGGATGCTCTCCAGCATGCACAAATCCTTTGAGCCCATACTGAACGGATTATCTTCTGGCAAATGGAGCGGTACCTGATTCACACCAGGCTCCAATCGTTCCGGAGAAGTTTGCTGTTCCGCATCTTCCTCCGATACCCACGTTCCATCCGGACGATCATCCTGGAACAGGTCATACTTCCAGCGGCAGGACTGGCAGCAGCCTCCACGATTAGAATCACGATCCGTGAAATGATTAGACAGCACACAACGGCCGGAATAAGAGGAGCACATAGCACCATGAATAAACGATTCGATTTCAATGTCAACGTGTTTCTTAATTTCGGCAATTTCTTCAAGGCTGGTCTCCCGGCCCAAGACTACGCGCGGAAGCCCTTCTTCTTTCCAGAAGGATACAGCCTGCCAATTGAGCGTAGACTGCTGGGTGCTGAGGTGCACTTCCAACCCTGGTACGACACGACGGGCCGTTTCAACAATCGCCGGATCCGCCACGATAATCGCAGCGATGCCAACCTCATATAAATTGCGCAAGTATTCTTCAATACCTGCGATATCTTCATTGTGAGCGTAAATATTGGCAGCCACAAACACCTTGGCACCATATTTCTTGGCGAATTCAACACCTTCACGCATCTCTTCAAAGCTGAAGTTGTCTGCACCGGAACGCAGGCCATATTTCTGCCCGCCGATATATACCGCATCCGCACCATAATGTACGGCGAATTTCAATTTTTCCAAATTGCCCGCCGGAGCAAGGAGCTCCGGTTTGTCCAGGCGGTAACGTGAGCCCTTATATTGCGGCTTAGCCATGGTTTTCATTCCTTTTTCTCCCCTCCAAAAGTTACCCCACAAAGTGAGGTTAATCTTCGATGTTTATTCTAGCATCTTATTTTAAAATACCTGTTCTTTATAGAAAAATCCGAAAGTGAGCTCTCTTTCCGGGTCCTGCAACCGGCGGATAGGCTCCAGCCATTCTTCCCGGAAAGCATAAGCAGATGGATCATTATAATACAAGTCAATGGCATGACGGTAGGCTTGTACCACAGCCACGTTATAGGCAACTGGCTTCAGCAGGCCTTCAATCTTAAAGCTCTCCACACCTGCTTCCATGAGTACATGAAGATCTTCAAGGATGCAGATATCATCAGAGCTCATAATATGCGTTCCGTTCACATCTTCGTAGATCGGGAATTTCTCGTTTTTACGTTCAGCCTCAATCAGGAACAGACCGCGTTCCTTGCCAAGGCTCCCACCATCCAACGGACGTCCCTGATGAGCCATGTAGCTCTCCACCAGCTTCCGCTTGGAATGATAAATATTGGTCATCCCATGCACCTGAACCTGTGCCTCTACTAGAAGCTCCGGCCTCATACCAGTCATTTCTTCCATATTGAGCTCCCGGGCAAGCACTACCCGTGAAGCTCCTTTTCTGCCCCAATAATTCGCCGTAGCATAATTGGTTGAGGTCATTTCTGCATTCCAGTGCAGCTGCATTCCAGGTGCTTCACTCTTAACGGTCATCAGTACGGCAGGATCACCGAACTCAACCCCGTCCACACCAAGCTCAGCTATAGCTCTTACATAGGGTGGAAGCTCCTCCAGCAGCCGGTTAGGCATCAGTCCACCCAGCCCCGCATAGACTTTGCTGCCCTTACCATGTGCCATAGACACGACCGCAGCGGTATCTTCCAGCGAGAAATTCCCGGCCAGTCTCATGCCAAAGCGGTCGTCTCCGATCAATAGTGCATCTGCACCGGCATCCAGCAGCGCTGCTGCTTCTTCCAGGGAAGCGGCCGTCACCAGCAGTTCCGGTTTCTTATTCATGATGTTCCTCCTGTACTATCTTAATTATTTAGCGCCTTGTTTGCTTTTTTGAATATTGGCTAAATGTTCTTTGTAAGTCTTGGCGAACAGATGGCCTTGGCTGCCGTCCTTTTTCGTCACATAGAAGAAATAATCCGATTTCTTAGGAGAGAGTGCCGCTTCAATAGCAGCAATACCGGGATTGCAGATTGGCCCCGGAGGCAGACCCTCAGTCTTATACGTATTATACGGGCTGACCACTTCCAGATCTTTATTGAGCAGACGGTCCTTTTGCTTATCCAGCAAATATTGAACGGTAGCATCAATCTCAAGCTTTTGGCCTTTTTCCAAGCGGTTATAGATAACACCCGCAACGAGCGGACGTTCACTGTCCACAACAACCTCACGCTCGACGAGCGAAGCTACAGTAAGCAGTTCATGCAGAGTTAAGCCGCGTTCTTTCAGCTTTTGCTGCCAATCCGGTATAGCGTCCAGCTTCTTCTGCAGCTGCTCCAGCATCACTTCCACTACTTCCGCAGGAGTGCTTTCTTTCACAACCTCATAGGTCTCCGGGAATAAATAACCTTCAAGCCGGTGCCGGAGCTCCTGATCCTTAGGGATTCCCAGAATCTCACTTTCTTTAAGACCTTCGCCAGAATCAACCAGCTTCAAAAATAGTGATGAGTCCACGTTCCAAGCCTCTGCCAGCTTCACCACAACCTGCTGTGCAGTAAATCCTTCGGGTACGGTAAAGGTAACCATTTCTTTCTTAACCACATCGCCGGCATTCAGCCGGGAAATCAGATTATCATAGGTGTCGCCGGGTTTGGCGTTGTAGGTTCCTGCTTTGAACTGGGCGCCTTCCTTTGTCCACTTTAAGTACCCCTTAAAAAATAAACTGTTACGAATGATACCGTTGTTCTCCAGCAGGTCGGCAATTTCAGAGCTTCCCATGCCTTTCTCAATCGTGAATGTAACGGCTGGACCTGCAGGTTCAACCGGCTGCATTCCTTTCCATACATACCATGCTCCTCCCCCGGCTGCCAGTGCCAGCAGCAGAATCAGAACAAGCAGAGTGCGGATTACGGATTTCAAGTAATGTCTCCTCACTTTCCCGACTATAAATATAAAATTGTATTCTTTTAAATTCAACATTTATTTTTTGGGCGACTCCCTGAACGCAAGAAGAAACGGCTGCACTGTCCCCATTGCGACGGTGCCCGTTTCTCGTAAAATATAAGGACTTCCCGTATATATGCATAAGAGAGCGCGGAATTCTCCGCCCTCCCTCACGCAGCACATACAAAGTTCATTCACCGCTACAGGTCTTCATCTGAGAAGGTCAATTCGTCAAACAGCTCCGAAACGTCTTCCCATTCCTCATCATCCACAATGGTCTCAAGCTCCGGTAATCCGCTAGGTGATACAACAATGCGCAGAATTTCCGGTTCCCCTACTCCGGGACCTTGCAGAACTGCATAGGCTCGGCCTGATACTTCAAACTCGGCAACAATATTGTAAATGGAAGCTTTGCCGGATTCATCCTCCAGCTCTACCGCTTCACCATAAGCTTCTTTTAGTCTGGAAGTCCATACCGCTTGATCGGCGGAAAAATCAGTCATCCCCGGATCCTCCATCCAGCTCGTCTACCAGCGTGTTGAAGGTCTCTTCGACAATCGCCCATTCTTCGTCGTCCTCAATCATGAACAGCTGAAGGTCGTCCCCTTCCTCTTCATAACGGAAAGCATAAACCTCGTCACTTTCATCATCTTCGGAATCGAGTGGAACAACCATCATGTACTTGGCGTCTGAACCATCAACTTCGAACTTCATGATGACTTCGAATTCCTCTTCGTTACCTTCCTCGTCGGGAATATAAATAATTTCCGGTTCTTCCTCTTGGCCAATTTGCTCGTTTGTCATATGAAACACCCCTCACCTTTTACTGTTGGCATCCAAAAAATTTTGCAGTATCAGGGCTGCGGCCATTTTGTCCACAATCCCTTTGCGTTTCTTCCGGCTGACGTCCCCTTCAATTAGTACCCGCTCAGCGGATACTGTTGTCAGGCGCTCATCCCAAAGGTGTACGGGCAATCCTAGCTGCTCCCGCAGCTTCTCGGCGAACTCGATGCAAATCTCACCACGAGGGCCTACTGAACCGTTCATATTCTTTGGAAGCCCAAGTACTATCTCTCCAATTTCGTGCTGATTCACCAGCTCGCGGATGCGTTCAAACTCATTGCCGTTTCCGCGGCGCTCGATGGTCTCCAAAGCTTGTGCAGTCCAGCCAAAAATATCACTGGTCGCTACACCGATTCTGCGGTCACCGTAATCTAAACCGAGTTTCTTCATTTGGTAGTATCCACCCGATTATTGGCCAAATAGAAGCGGACCAATTCTTCGATCAGTTCATCACGTTCTTTTCTCCGGACCAAACTTCTCGCATTGTTATGGCGCGGAATATAAGCCGGATCTCCAGAAATAAGATATCCTACAATCTGATTGATCGGATTGTACTCTTTCTCCACCAGTGCATCGTATACAGAAAGTATAATTTCCCGGGGAGAAGCTTCCTTTTCGTCGCCCTTCACATTGAATTTAACTGTTTTGTCCATGGAGTCCATTTGTGACACCTTCCTTCTGCAGAACCGCCGGCTAAGGCAGCTTCGCAAAGTTGCTGCAATATAGCTATACTTACAGCTTTATTACTGCCCTCATCATAACATATTCACGACCTGACGAGGAAATCCTGCCCGAAAATAGCGCTTTTTTTGGCATTTAATCTACAAAAATAGTGAAAAACATTCATTTTCGGGCAGGAATACCGTTATTTTTAACAAAATTAGCAATTTAACCTTGTGCTGCTACAAGTTCCTCAGCCTTGCGTAGAGCTTCTTCCAGCTTAGTAACATCCTTACCGCCGGCTTGCGCCATGTCCGGACGTCCACCACCGCCGCCTCCGCAGACCGCTGCGATTTCTTTCACTAGTTTGCCGGCATGGAATCCTTTTTTTACCAGTTCCTGAGGTACGGCTACGATAAAGTTGACTTTATCCTCCATGACCGCCCCAAGCACAACCACCGCATCCGGAAGCTTAGATTTCAATTCATCGGCTGTGGTACGCAGCGCGTCCATATTAGTAGCTTGTACTGAAACCGCAAGCAGCTGTGTGCCGCCGCCTACTGTAATGACCTGTCCAGTGAGCTCAGCAGCGAATGTTGCGCTCAGCTTGGATTGCAGGGATTCATTCTCACGGGATAGCTCACGCACTTGAGCATGAATCGCTTCGATCCGTTTCGGAACATCATTCAGAGACGACTTGAGCAGCCCTGCGGACTGCTTCAACAGATCAAGTTGCCCTTCAGTGAACTCGAAAGCGTACCGGCCGGTTACCGCTTCAATCCGGCGTACACCGGAGCCAATGCCACTTTCGCTGACCAGCTTAAAGATACCGATTTGTGAAGTATTAGATACATGGCAGCCTCCGCACAGCTCTAAGCTATAATCGCCAACTTGAACTACACGGACAATATTGCCGTATTTCTCACCGAAGAGCGCCATAGCACCCATTGCTTTGGCTTCTTCAATGCCTTTATTCTCAATAACTACATCCAGCCCGCGCCAGATTTGCTCATTCACCCGGCGTTCGATAACAGTAAGCTCTTCAGGCGTAATCGCCCCGAAGTGAGAGAAGTCAAAGCGGAGGCGTGCGCCTTCTACCAGCGACCCTGCCTGATTCACATGACCGCCCAGAACTTCCTTGAGCGCTTTGTGCAGGAGATGAGTGGCTGTATGGTTTTTCACAATATCCTCACGCTGTTCACGGTTAACTTCTGCCCGGATTGTATCTCCCGTACGCAGCTCACCCGATTCAACAGTTACCAGATGTACATGTTGACCGTGCGGAGCCTTGAACAGACCATTCACCTTCGCCGAAACAGAGCCGCCTGTCAACACGCCAGTGTCGCTGACTTGCCCGCCGCTTTCGGCGTAGAAAGGCGTTGCTTCCAGGATAACTTGGCATTCGGTTCCTTCACCGGCAGTAGTAACAAGCTCTCCGCCTACTAGGATAGCGGCGATTTTCGTTTCTTTTATGGAGTCATTATAACCAACAAATTCACTTTTAACCGTAAGTTCGGACAATGCGCCACCTTGTACCTTCATGCTGCCGTTATCGACACGGGCAGCTCTTGCACGGTCACGCTGTTCCTGCATCGCTGCATCAAAACCTGCTCGGTCCACAGTCAGTCCCTGCTCAGCAGCATAGTCTTCTGTCAGGTCAAACGGGAAGCCGTAGGTGTCGTACAACTTGAAGGCATCCGCTCCGGCAATAGCACCGAGTCCGTCTTCCTTCGCTTTATTGCTGACTTCAGCGAGAATAGCAAGCCCGTCGGAAAGCGTTTCGTGGAAGCGCTCCTCCTCCAAACGGATAATTTTAGCGATATATTCACGATTCTCAACCACAGTCGGGTAATAGACACCCATTACTTCACCGACTACTTCAGTCAATTCATGCAGGAACGGACGGTCAAGACCCAGGTTTTTACCGTAACGAACAGCACGGCGGAGCAGACGGCGGATGATATATCCGCGTCCTTCATTAGAAGGAAGAACTCCATCGCCTACAGCGAATGTAACGGTACGGATATGATCGGCGATAACCTTCAGCGCAATATCCGCCTCGAGATTGTCTTTGTATTGTACACCGGCAAGCTTCGCAGTCTTCTGGATAATCGGCTGGAACAGATCGGTATCGAAGTTGGAATCCACATCCTGAAGAATGGAAGCAAAACGTTCCAGACCGGCTCCGGTATCAATGTTCTTGTTAGGAAGCGGCGTGTAGCTGCCATCCTTATTGTGGTTAAATTGCGAGAATACCAGGTTCCAGACTTCCAGGAAACGCTCGTTCTCTCCGGCAGGATTACATTCAGGATCAGACAAATCACCGTAAGCATCACCGCGGTCATAGAAGATCTCCGAGCAAGGACCGCAAGGGCCTTCGCCGATATCCCAGAAGTTCTCTTCTTTCAGCTTGTAGATACGCTCTGCGGGAATTCCGATTTTTTCATTCCACAGTTTGAACGCTTCTTCGTCCTCAAAATGCACCGTTACCGACAGGCGGTCCGGATCGAAGCCGATCCATTCTTTGCCGGTAAGGAATTCCCAGGCCCATGTAATAGCTTCCTCTTTGAAGTAATCTCCGATAGAGAAATTACCCAGCATCTCAAAAAATGTATGGTGGCGGCGCGTCTTGCCGACGTTCTCGATATCATTGGTACGAATGCATTTCTGCGAGTTCGTCAGGCGAGGGTTCTCAGGAACCTCACGGCCGTCAAAATACGCCTTCAGCGGCGCCATACCTGCGTTGATCCACAAGAGCGACGGGTCGTTATGCGGAACGAGGGACGCGCTTGGCTCAATTTTGTGGCCTTTGCTTTCGAAGAATTGCAGCCATTTGGAACGGATTTCACTTGCTTTCATTGTACACAGCTCCTGTCTAATAGTTGAATTTTCTCACAGAAAAACAAAAAAACGCCCCTGAATAATTCAGGGACGATTAGATCGCGGTACCACCCTGGTTATCGCCTTGGCCGGGATTTCCGGACCACGTTGCTTAGCGATCGCCTTGTCGCGGCTATTAACGGGAGCCCCCGGCGAGGTTGTCTCGCACTCCGAAATCAGCTTTCCACCGCTCTGCCCTGCAGGTTCTTTCAGCCAGTGCAGCCTGGGGCTGCATAGGAACCTGTTCTCTGGTCAAGACAATCGTCCGGTGTACTTCATTTCATCAACGTTTTATGCGCTTTGCATTTTAACATTTCAAGTATAGCCAGTGCCCCTATTCCTGTCAATCTTGAGGCCTTAAATTGGAGGATTTTAGGTCATATAAATGAACACAGGTTCTTTAATCAGATGATCGTGCATGCCAAGTATTAAACATCTCTTGAGCTTTTTGCGGATCATTCATGAGCAGCGTCCGATACTCCAGCATCCAGTTAAGAGTGTCCAGCATTAGGTCGTATTCTTGCTTCTTGCGTTCGATCTCCTTTTTCTTGCTGATAATCCAATCTATGATCTGCTGGTTGGTGCGCGCATTGGTGTCGTGGTCCTGCAGAGCTTCCTTCAGTTCGGCCAGCGAACAGCCTATGGACTGGAATTTCTTGATGAGCTTCAACCGCTCGATAGCCTCTTCCGAATAGTTGCGGTAGTTATTGCTTTCCCGGCGGACATGCCGGTTGTCCAGCAAGCCTTCCTTTTCATAAAAGCGGATCGTATGGATGGTGAGCCCCATTTTGTCCGCGAGTTCCTGAATTTTCATAATGATTTCTCCTTTAGACATCTTGCCCTAGAGTTCACTTCATAGTTTATGCTGAAACTATTCAAGCAGTCAATTACTGAAGGAGGTAGTTATTATGCATGTTTTTGTTACAGGAGCAACAGGATATATCGGTTCAGCGGTCGTCCGGGAACTGATCGGCGCAGGGCATACGGTGACGGGGCTTTGCCGTTCTGAAGAAAGAGCCGCGGGATTACAGGCGGCGGGAGCCGAAGTGCTATACGGCACGCTGGACGATCTCGATACACTGCGCAGCGGGGCCGCTGCTGCGGACGGCGTGGTTCATCTGGCATTCACCAATGACTTCTCCGACTTTGAAGGTGCGCTAGCCCTGGATTTGAGGGCAGTTGAAGCCATTGGGGCAGTGCTTGAAGGCTCCGGGAAGCCGTTCATTACCACGGCTCACGCAAACGGAACTACCGTGGACCAAGCAGTACTAGCAATGGCAGAGCGGGGTGTTCGGACAGCTATCGTCTCGCTTGCACCGTCCGTGCATGGGGAAGGCGATAAAGGTTTTGTACCGATGATGATCGACATCGCGCGGGCGAAAGGCTTCGCCGCCTACATTGGCGACGGAACAAACCGCTGGCCGGCAGTTCACCGCCTGGATGCAGCGGTTCTGTACCGTCTGGCGCTGGAATCCGCCCCTGCGGGCTCACGGCTGCTTGGTGCAGGGGATGAGGGCATTCCGCTCCACGAGATCGCTGCGGTCATCGGGCGGCAGTTGAACGTGCCAGCAATCAGCATAACCCCTGAAGAAGCTGCGGCCCTTTTCGGCTTTCTTGGAGCCATCGCGGCATTCGACATCACAAGCTTGTACAACACCTCGCAGGCGAGTCTGGCAACACGGGAGCTACTGGGGTGGAACCCGGTGCAGCCCGGATTGATCGACGATCTCGAAGCAGGGCATTATTTTAAATAAAAAAGGAGGGGGTACCATCAGCTCTTAAGTGGCTGTTTAGGACAATCCCTTCTTAATAATTAGGTCAACCAGAGATGACTGGTTGGCCTTTTTTAATAACGCAAAAGTGCTAAATTCTGAAACCCGTTGGCTTTTGAATCGTATGTATTGTCAAGAAAGTTAAAATTTTAATCAATGATGCAGTTCGTATAACATTCTATTACGGAGGCGATACGCATGCTTAGAAAATTGCTTGGCAAGGTTATGCATTCCCTGGAGCATTCCAAACATGGCGGACACCATAAATATTCCAGCAGTGCCCGAAAAGGTCATTACACCCGTAATTCAAGCAGTGCAGGACACCATGGCCGAAGGTACTCCTCATCCGGGCATGGACATCACGGAGGCAGTTATGGACATGGTCATTACAAGAATCGGCATGGCAGCTCCAGCTAATCGGTGACATGAATCCATATTAAAGAGCCATTCCATTTGGGGGATGGCTCTTTTCAGTATGATGACGGGGCAATATCAGTTTGGACTGCCAGGCAATCCTTTAAATGCCGCCCTTAGCTCCGTGATAAAAGCTTCGGTGTCGGCATACGTCTCATCCAGGCCCAGCAGCCTCCTGAGCATCTTACGCATTGGAATGGATAAGGATAACTCTTCTTCCCAGGTCCGTTCCTGAACTCCATGATCCGGATGGAAACTGGAGTACAGCATGTATAACATCAGATGAGCGATATCACTTAAGTCTGATTGGATGAACGGCGGTACTCGCGGCGGGGGCATTGAGCTTAACGCTCCATCCTCCCACAACCGTCCTTGCCCGCCGCCGATAGGGCGTGCCAGACCGAAATCGATAACGACAATCTCCTGTTCCTGCACAATGACATTAGGAATGCGCAGATCCAGATGCACAAATCCCCGCTCATGGATATGGGATACCCGATCCATAAGCATTAGCGTCCAGTGGAGGCATTCCCGCTCCCCGATCACACGCTGCTCCTCGAAGATCAGATCCTCCAGCGTCTTGCCATCGACATAATCGGTAACCAGCCAACTTCCCTCTTTGCTTTCTCCATAATCCCTTAGTCTTTGAATAAAAGGGTGATCCAGAAGGGACAGTACCTCTTTCTCCCGCTCCAATAGAATCTTTCCCGGTTGTTTCTTGCTGGGTTTAGCCAGCTTCACAACCACTTCACAATCCGCTAGCTTATCTCTGCATAGAGAAGCTATACCATAGCTGCCTATGCCGAGAACTTGCAGAACCTGATACCGTTCACCAATCATCGATCCGGGCTGTGGCGGATAGTCTCGCCAGGCTGTGATGAAATTACGCCATCTCTCCAACTGGTCAACCCCTTCCAAAGATTTGGAGAATAGACAACGAAAAAGTGACCCCATCACTATTTGCCCCTTTTCCCCCGTCTATACTCTGAATGGCCTGCAGGCAGTGAACACATGTTAGTAACTGGAGCATAACCGGCCCACGCAAAATAAACAAGCAAGCTCATATATATGGAGCTTGCCTGTTTGCTTTTACATTAAATTGGCGATCTGCCTGCCGTCTCCTATACACTGCGCCCCGTCACAACGGCATTATTGAACTATTGAACTCTGGTGAACAGCCACTTTTGAGCATCTGATCCGTTATCCGTGTACTGCTGTACGGCTGCTCCGTCCGCAGTGGAAGCACTGGCTACGTCCATTACCAAGCCGCTCGCTTTGTTGACCAGCTTGTAATAGCCGCCTCCGGCGTCGACAATGCTCCACCGCTGGGCGTTGGTTCCATTGTCATCCCATTGCTGAAGCCTTAAGCCGACGGTAGCGGCGCTATTCGGCACATCCAGGCATTTTCCACTGTGAATCGCAGTTAATTTGTAGTACCCATCGCCCATATTGTCAATCCGGAATTGCTGGTTACTAGCTGTATAATTGGTCCACTGCTGCATTTGGGCTCCATTTGCCGTGGACACATCCACAACATCCAGCACTTTACCACTGACCTTTGAGCTTAAAGTATAGATCCCGCCGCTAACGATGGGGGACACGGTAGTTGAAGCCTGGTACACCCGTACATAGTCAACCAGCATTTGCGCCGGGAACTGTGTCGAGCCGTCAGGACTTCCAGGCCAGTTGCCGCCTACAGCCAGATTCAGCAGCAGGAAGAACGATTTTTGGAATTCCTCTGTGTTGCCGGTTCCGTTCTGGATCAGGATTTCATTAAACTGTACTCCGTCCACAAACCAGCGGATATAATTGGCGTCCCACTCTACGCTGTAGGTATGGAACTGGGAGAAATCAAGATTTCCTGACACTCTGCCAAATTCGGCATGGCCGTTCGCATCCCAGTGTACCGTACCGTTAATGGAAGCATTATTGTTAACCCGTTCCATGATGTCGATCTCGCCGCATTTAGGCCATCCCACATTAGGCGTATTAATATTGTCACCGAGCATCCAGAATGCCGGCCACAGCCCCTGCCCAGAAGGCAGCTTGATTCTGGCTTCCATTTTGCCATAGGTGAAGCTCTTGAGTCCTTGAGTCTTAATCCGGGCAGAAGTATAATTCATGCCGCCATAGGATTCCTTCAGTGCCGTAATGGCGAGATTTCCTCCCGTGACTTGAAGATTCTGCGTGCGGTTGGTGTAATATTGCAGCTCGTTGTTACCCCAGCCGCTGCTGCCGGTGCCGATCTCTGCTGTCCAGTTGGACGTGTTCAGTGAGGTGCCGTTGAATTCGTCGCTCCACACCAGATTCCAGCTTGTTGCTGCATTAGAGGTCATGGCAGGTACCAAAGAGATCAAGAGTGTGAACAGCATGAGCAAGCTTAACACTTTAACTCTTTTCAACATCATTATTCCCTCCGTTATGATCATTCTTATTTCAATGCACGGCGCGCACGCACATTTGAAATCTCCTGAACCGACATTCTCCACGGCTTGTCCATTTTCAATACTGCTTTATGTAAAAGAAATCCCTAAATGGTAGCGCTATCATTTGTTATATTCCCATTATAAACCGGTTTCGTTCTGATTTTCCACCTAAATTTTGTCTATTTTACAAAATAGTATTATTATCCTATATTTCTCCACCTCGTACCCTATTTCGCCAGCAGAATGATCAGCACGTACGGCGGGCAGCTACGCCAACAGCGGCCGGAAATCCCCGGCTCCTATTGTACCGGTCTCTATTCAGTATAAATTTGCTCCCGGGGGGGGTTATATACCAATTCGTAAGCATGGATAACAAAGATGCAACTTTCAGTTCACACCGGAACGGCAAAAAAGCCGTACCAGTACATGTCTGGTACGGCTACAAACATTTCTGCAAAGTCCGGCTATAGCGACTCCATCGCCGGAAACTCCTCCATTGAAAGTTGAGACATCAGCTTGGGACGGACTTCGTTCACAGCATTTTGAAAGCGGTCACATAAATGAATCAGCTGATCGATTTCCTCTCTGCCTACCCGCTCAATAATTTCGTTCAGAATTCCCAAATAACGTGTCATCAGCGTTTCAAATACCTTGTCCCCTTTTCCGGTAAGCCGGATATAGATCACACGCCGGTCCGAGCGGGACATCTCACGCAGGATATAACCTTTTTCCTCGAGCGAACTGATCATTTGAGAGGCAGTGGGCCTGCTAATCTGCAGCAGATCACTTAGTTTAGAAATCATAATGCCCGGGCAAGACTCCGCATTCTCTGTTTGTTCCTTCTTCATCATAGCTTGGATCACGAACATCATCACGAACTCACCATGAGGAACCGAATCCAGATTCTGTGCACGTGATGTTAGTCGTTTAATATTTTCAAGTGCTATAAGCAGCTTCTTCTCTTGGCTATACTGTGCATCCATTGGAGCACCTCCATTTTATTTAGATTACCTACCTATTTAATAAAAATCAAGAGGTAAACTGATGTTGTACCAGCCATTCCAATAAATTTAACAGTTGTAGTCTGCCTGAATACTGTGTATGATACATAAAAGATAGTTTGGCTACCTAAATATAAACCTAAGCTTTCCAAACTATAAAAACAGACAGCATACAAAGGAGAGGAACTGCACAGTGGAGCATCTTTCACACAAGAAAAAGGTCACCATTATGATTGCTTTAATGGCGGCCATGTTTTTTGCAGCCATTAACCAGACGATTGTCGGTACCGCAATGCCGCGAATTATCGCCATTCTCGGAGGTATTGAGCATTATACCTGGGTCATCACCATTTATATGCTTACCTCCACGATCGCTACTGTTCTGGTAGGGAAATTATCCGATATTTACGGAAGAAAGCCATTCCTGCTTGCAGGGATTGTTATTTTTATCATTGGCGCATTTCTGTCCGGATTATCGAACACCATCTATCAAATGATCATTTACCGCGGTATTCAAGGGCTCGGAGGCGGTATTCTGATGTCTGCGACCGTAACGGCCGTAGGGGATTTATTCGCTCCGCGGGAAAGGGCCAAATGGACAGGAATTATGATGGCCGTGTTCGGCTTCTCCAGCGTCATCGGCCCTACCCTTGGCGGATTCATGGTCGATCATATGGACTGGAGATGGATATTCTGGCTCTTCCTTCCGCTGGGTTTTGTCGCATTTGCAATGATCTGGAGAATGTTCCCCAAAACCACCCGGTCGGCCTCCGAATCCATCGACTATCTGGGTTCGATCTTCCTGTCGCTGACTATTGTTGCACTGCTCCTCGGCTTCTCTTGGGGGGGAAGCAAATTTGATTGGGGTTCACCCGAGATTCTCAGTCTGTTCGGCGCGTCCATTGCCGGGACCATTATACTCATCCTGATTGAACGCAAAGCGAAAAGTCCGGTGCTGCCGCTATCGCTGTTCAAAAATTCAGTAGTAACACTCTCCATGATTATCGGCTTCCTAATGAACGCCGGCATGATGGGTGCAATGATCTACCTCCCGTTCTTCGTGCAGGGTGTAGAAGGTGTCTCGCCTACCAATTCCGGTTTTATCAACATGCCAATGTCACTGATGATGGTGGTGCTGAGCACAATGGCCGGACGCTGGATCTCGAAGTCGGGTAAATACAAGCGTTATGCGCTGATTGGGATGCCGTTTATGGTTGGAGCTATGGTCCTGATGGCTTTTATGAACAGCATTCCGCTGGCGGTTGCCAGTATGGTTATCTTCGGTATCGGCCTAGGCCTGGCCATGCCGGTATTCACGCTGACCGTGCAGAATGCAGTTGCTCCTTCCATGCTTGGGGTTGCCACTGCCACAAATACCCTGTTCCGTAATTTAGGCGGTACAATCGGGATCGCCTTCATGGGTACAATCATGAACACCACTCTGACGAACAAGCTGGAATCTGCGGTCGCTTCCGGACAAGGTCCCGATCTGTCGGCACTTCCGGCCGAATCCGCACAGCAGCTGTCCGCATTCATGAACCCGCAAATGCTGCTGGATCAGCCTAAACTTAAGGAGCTTCATGCTACGCTGCCAGAGCAGATCCAGCCGCTGTTCAATCAGCTCATCGAGATGCTGCGTTCGGCCCTAAGTGATTCATTGACCGTCGTCTTCCTGAGCGGCACCGCCTTGCTTGTTATCGCGTCACTCCTCGTTATCTTCATTAAAGAAATTCCATTACGTAGTACAGAAGCTAAAACCGAAGTTAAGACTGAGGATAAGAGTCAGGCTCCCAAGTTAGGTAAGCCTGTTGCTGTAAGTGCAATTGACGCGCAATAACTGATAATATTCAATCTACGCAAAAAGTCCCGTCAGCATCAGATATGCTGCGGGACTTTTTCGTGTCAGCCAGGCTGTCTTAAAAGTCGCTCTGCTGGTTGTTAATATCGTCAAAATAGGCATACACACCGTTCAGCAGCTGCATCAGCGTATCGCTCTGCTCCTTGCCTAGGTAATCAATCATCCCTTTGAAGGTTTCGCGGATTTTGGCAGCGGCCATATCTGCCAGGTGATTTCCCTTATCGGTAAGTGTAATTTCGCTGATTCTCCGGTCCTGGGTATCCGTAGTCCGCACAGCGTAACCCTGTGCAATCAGGCTGTTGACCATTTGTGTCACCGTAGGAGAGGTCACTTTCAGCAGCTTACTAATCTCGGATACGGTCTGGCCTTTTTTACCTTCACGCTCAATTCCCGTCTTGATGGTAATCAGTACCCGGATTTCACTAGGCTTCAGCCCCCACATCGTAGTCTTCCGCCAATTCATCTTGCCAAACTGCTGGAAAGCCTCGATCAAAGCATCCATATTCTCATATTTGCCTTCACTCATGCTCGCACCTCATACTCTATATAATCCTAACCCTAAGCCTGTCCGTCAATAACCGAACACTGCCTAACAATATTCCTTAGTCTGAACTGCCGGACTAGTCCTGCTCCCGGCCGCATATTCCGTAGTAGAATAAATGCACAACTTCCTCTAGGAATCCGTTCGTATCCTCTTGTCCGCGGGCTGTTTCCAGCAACTCCGAAGCGCTACGCATATACATCTGCATGAAGAACAGCACCGATTTCACAGATACCCTCTCCGAAATCTCACCGCTGGCTTTGCCGTCCTCCACCATTGTTACGATTAGCGGAATTACATTATTCTCATAATGATGCTCTACATAACGTAATGTCTCAGGATCATCAACCATCAGTTCCTTGACCGTGCCCACCGGCAGGATGGAGTATGCTTCTTTCTCCTTAATCAGAGTATACTCGATAATCTCCTTCAGCGATGGTTTGCCGGCCGCGAATTCCTCATAGTCGCGGACAGAATTTTCGACAAAACCCTTGAAAGTCTCGCGCAGCAGCGCTTCCTTACTGCCGAAGTAGTTATAAATGGTCACTTGCGAGACGCCTGCAGCTTTGGCGATGTCAGCCACCCGCATTTTTTTCGGCTCCCAGGTCCCGAGCATCTCTAGCGTGGTATTCATGATTTTCTCTTTGATCAGAGCTGCTCTCTTCTCGAAGCCGTTCATATGGATTCACCCTATCCGGAATTTATGTACAGCTGAACTTGGTGCCATTTGGGATTAATCGGTCGTAGTTCCAGTGAATATTTGGACTTTCGGCCGCTGTTATGTTTGGATTTCCTGATTATATTCCGCTGCGAGCGGTAGAAATCCAAACATAAAGGCGGACGCTAACGCTCCTTCAGTTCCAAAATTCCCTTCCTCCACTCACATTAATCCATTATCATCTAGTTCAGCACATGAAAGTTTGCATTTCATGAAATAATACAACGAAAATATTTCATAATTATGTTGACTTGGGTCATACTCAGGTCTATTATAACATATGAAATATCAGCTTAATAATATTTCATTATTTTGGCCGGGGGGTCAGCAGTATGCTGAGGGTTGAAGGCTTAACGAAACGTTTTTCAAATGGCAAAGGGATTGAAGATGTAACTTTCACGGTGAATAAAGGGGAGGTCTTCGGGTTTCTGGGGCCGAACGGCGCTGGTAAATCAACCACCATCCGACATATTATGGGCTTCATAAAGCCCGACAAGGGCTCGGCAAGTATCCTGGGAATGGATGTCTGGAAAGCTCAGGGTACAGTGCAGAAACATATCGGTTATCTGCCGGGAGAAATCGCTTTTATTGATGAAATGACTGGAGCAGGCTTTCTGGATTTCATGCTGGCGATGCAAGGCGTTAAGGATACCTCCAAACGGGATAGCCTGATTCGCCGCCTCCAGTTCGATGTAGCCACACCGATCCGCAAAATGTCAAAGGGCATGAAGCAGAAGGTCGGCATTGTCGCCGCATTTATGCACAGTCCCGAGGTTATTATCCTCGATGAGTCAACCTCCGGGTTGGACCCGCTGATGCAGAAGGTGTTCATTGAACTCGTGCTAGAGGAGAAAGCTGCCGGAACGACCTTCCTGATGTCCTCGCACAGCTTCCCCGAGATTGAACGAACCTGTGACCGCGCCGCCATCATCAAGGACGGTAAGCTCGTTACGGTTAAAAATATTCATGAACTGCAGTCGATGCAGCGTAAATTGTTCGAGATTGTGTTCCAGCAGGAAGGGGACGCTGCCAGCTTCGCCGCTTCCGGCCTTCAGGTTGAGGCCCGTGAAGGGAACAAAGTCCGGGTCGCCGTGCAGGGCAATTACAATGAGTTCACCCGGGAGACGGGTAAATACAACATCCGTAGCATCGACGTGTTCACGCAGAACCTGGAGGATATTTTCATGAACTATTATGACCGTGAGGAGGGTTCCAAATGAACCTGACACTATATAAACAAATGCTTAAAGTGAACTTGAAAGGCATTATGAATTATGCAGTCGGTTCCGCTTTCTACATTCTGTTCATGATCTGGCTCTACCCGGGTATCGGCAAAAATACAGACGCCATCAATGATCTTCTGTCCGCCATGCCGGAGGGGGTCAACAACGCGTTCGGACTAACCAACGGGTTCGCCAACTTTGAAGCTTTTATCTCCGGTGAATATTACGGACTCATTCTGGTATTGATTCTGGCGATTGTCTGTGTTCAAATGTCCACACAACTGATGGCGAAACTGGTTGACCGGGGCTCGATGGCTTATCTTCTCGCTACGCCCACCACCCGCAGAAAAATTGCCACTACCCAGGCTCTGGTGTTAGCCACCGCACTGTTCATCATTATGGCGGTAACAACGGCAACCGGTTTTGCGGGTAATGCGATCTTTCTTCACGGGGATTATGAATTCAACAGCAGCCTGTTCATGCAGCTGAATACCGTGGCATTCCTGTTATTCTTCGCCATCGGGGCAATATCTTTTCTGGTCTCCTGTGTATCGAATGACGAGAAACGAGCGCTCGGAATTTCCGGCGCCTTGACCTTTGGTTTTTTCACTTTGGATCTGCTCGGTAAAATAAGTGAACAGCTGGACGTGCTACGCTACTTTACGCTCTTCACACTGTATCGTCCGGGTGATATCGTCGGCGGAACTGCCAATGTGCTACAGTCCTGCGTCGTGCTCCTGCTGATCGGACTCGCCGCCTTCCTCGTAGGCATCCAGATGTTCAGACGACGCGATCTTCCGCTTTAAATCCGGAAATGTGTGCGTTGTACGGCATAGGAACATGGACCGCACCAAACTGTTCAGAAAGCTGACGATCTCCCGGGTCTCCTCCAGTGGTAAATCCCTAAATTATACCTGAAAATAAATGCAACCTTCCTGCCTTATTTTCGTTTATAGAGATACAAGAGCCGTTTGAGAGCTACCCCGCAGGGTAATTATTCTTATACTGTGCTTCTTATTGCCAAGGGGGAGATCGCTTTATGTTCATGAAAAAATATGTGTTTGCTTTACCTTTCGCGGTCCTGCTGTCCCTTTCCCTGATCACTACGGCAAGCACAGTTGGCACACAGGTTGATGCCGAAGCCGGCGAAGCCAGCCAGAACCTTACCGTCTATATCCAGTCGCTTCATACAGATAACAAAGGTCTATCTATAACCACTGATGAAATCGAGTGGTATGAAGGTGAAAGCGCAGCGATCATATTTGCTGAGCGGGAGCCTGAAGCAGCCGCAGAACTCGGCGGTCCTCCCGATGATTATTATATTGTGAACGATAGCGATTTACTGACAACCTATCCGGTAGCGGACGACGCAACAGTGACTATGCAGATGTTCGACCATACCGGACAGATGGAGGATCTGGATATTCAGTGGAATGAGAGCTTACCACTGCAGCAATTTAGCGAAGAATTTGGCAAGACAGACATCATTGATCTGAGCGGGTTCCCATACCATATCACAATCAAGAATGGTGTTATTACCTCAATCGTGCAGCAATATATTCCTTAAGCCTGAATCGTTATCTTTAAAGCCAATGCACCCCCCGGGACATGATTCCGGAGGGTGTATTTTTGCGTTTTCTCCGTATATTTTCCAGCCCACATGCACACGATATGAGGCATAAACATAGGGGGAGATTCCGTTGCCGACCAATTGGATCAAAAGTGTCTTCAAATCCGAACCACGATACAGCCGGGATACTGCACTCCTTAGACAGCAAGCTAACGATCAGCCTATACACATCTCCTTGCCTCATACGTTATCCCTGCTGAACTCGAAGCTCGGGCATAGCCCTGACTTTGTCATCCGTGATTTCACTGAACATCCTGCGGATCCCAGTCTGTTAGCCGTTTGCTATATCGAAGGTCTAGTTGAGCAAAGTCTGCTGGCAGATCTGATAGAGGCCATCGTAATAGAAATAGCACCTCTATGTTCCCGCATCATGGATTCTGACACCCAGGCCGCAGCTGCTGTGCTTAAGAGAACACTCCCGCTTGGCAATATCCGGGTTATTTACTCCGAAGGGCAGCTGATTCAAGCGATCCTTGCCGGAAATGCCGTAATTGTGCTAGAGGGTACTCCATCTGCCCTTGCCGTTGGCATAGCAGGAGGGCAGCGCCGCGGGGTGGAGGAACCTACCTCCCAGACTGTAATCCGTGGGCCCAAGGAAGGTTTTAATGAGGAGATCTCCACTAATCTCACACTGCTCAGACGAAAACTACGGACGCCCGAACTTAAGTTCGAGAGTCATATTATCGGGCAGTATACACAGACCAAAGTTGTTCTGGCTTACATTGAAGGACTCGCCAACCGGGAAGTTATTAATGAAATCAATATGCGCCTTCAATCCATCGACACAGACAGTATCCTTGAAAGCGGCTATATCGAAGAATTCATTCAGGATGCAGCTTTTTCCCCTTTCCCTACCATCTTAAACACGGAACGCCCGGATACTGCAGCGGGATGCCTATTGGAGGGACAAATCGCCATTTTTATTGACGGGACACCTTTTGTTTTGATTGCACCAGTTACTTTCTTTAATTTCCTTCAATCGAGTGAGGATTACTACCAGCGATATGATATCTCCAGCTTCCTGCGGGCTATCCGTCTCCTGTCCTTTATGGTCGCTTTGCTGCTTCCATCCCTGTTTATTGCGATAACGACCTTTCAACAAGAGATGTTGCCGACGACTCTGTTAATCTCGCTGGCGGCACAGCGGGAAGGAACGCCCTTTCCGGCTTTGCTCGAAGCGTTGATTATGGAATTAATCTTTGAGGTTATCCGCGAAGCCGGCGTTCGTATGCCCCGTGTTATTGGTCCGGCGATATCTATTGTTGGTGCTCTCGTTATCGGCCAAGCCGCTGTACAAGCTGGACTGGTCTCCGCCGCCATGGTTATCGTAGTATCTTTTACAGCGATATCGAATTTTGTGATTCCATCCTTTAATATGGCCTCTACCGTAAGGCTGCTTCGCTTTTTCCTGATGCTGCTGGCAGGGACGCTCGGATTATTCGGAATCCTGGTTGGAACCATCCCTATCTTGTTTCATGTCGTCTCGCTGAAGTCCTTCGGTGTACCCTATTTCACCCCTTATGCGCCGTTCACGAAGTCAGCCCTGAAAGATACGATTCTCCGTGTACCCTGGTGGTCCATGAAGACCAGACCTAAAGAAAAAACAGGGTCCAATATTAACAGGCAGGCCCCTCATCAGTATCCCGTAGATTCAGCAGATAAAAGGAGCCCAAACAATCAAGCCAACCGCAAATAAGGAGAGGACACCGTGCGCCGACTATGGGTTATTTCTGTTTTTGTTCTGGCATGCCTAGTACTATCAGGCTGCGGGAGCCGGATTGAGCTGAATGATCTCGGAATTCTGGCAGCTACAGGTGTGGATGGGGTCAAAGGGGATTGGACAATAACCTACCAGGTGATTATCCCCTCTGCAATTTCCGCAGGCAGTAGTGTATCTCCCGGTGGAGGCTCCTCTCAGGCGGCAGTCCATACGTTCTCTACCCATGGCACAACGATCAGAGAAGCTATAGACACCAGCAACCTGGAGAATCCGCGTAAGCTGTATTTCGCCCATAATAATGTGCTCATTATCGGTAAAAAGGCGGCCGAAGCTGGCATCGAGGAAGTGCTCGACACTTATTTCCGAAGCACGGATGCGCGGGAGACCGTCAACGTATTAATTGCTGACGGGGAGGCACGGAATCTCTTAAAGATGCTTGTCCCCCCCGAGAAAATTCCAGGGCAGGCGCTAAAGAAAATTCTGAAGATGGACAATAGTCTAGGCGCTTATTATCCTTCAATATCGGTGTATGAATTAACTCTAAAAACGATTTCCGACAGCGGGGCTGTAGGCGTTCCTGAAGTGTCGCTAGCCGGCTCGGATGGCACCTCGCCGAAATCCATTGATATTTTCAAACAAACGTCCCCGAGGCTTAAGTTAAAATTGTCCGGCCTAAGCGTATTCCATCACGCCCGTCGAGTTGCTTCTCTGAACCGGCGGGAGAGCCTCGGTATCTCCTGGCTGACGAATCATGTGAAGAGCAGCACGCTCTCTTTTAAAGACGAGAATTCAGATTCGGGTGATACAGCCTTATCAACTTTCCGAGTCGACAAGACCAAAGTTACAGTAACGCCGGTGAAGGGTCCCCTGCATTTTACCCTGAACGTGAAAGCCAAAGTTGCAGGCGAACTCATCGGTTCAACCTCCGGGGAGGATATCTCAAAGAGCAGAAGCGTTGCTCACATGCAGAAACAAGTGGAAAAGATCGTCGAGGCGCAAATCATGCAGGGCTGGACCGCGGTGCAAAGGCTGGATATCGATCTGGTTGGAATCGCTGATAAAGTTCACCGGAAATACCCGCACTATTGGAAGCAGAATAAAGACATATGGCCCGAGGAACTGTCCAGAATGGAGATCAACCTAGATGTTAAGGCTGTAATCCGGCGTCCCGGACTCTTTCAGAAGTCGCTAAGCAAATTGCTGATGACTGAAACGGAATAACCGAAAATCTATGAATTCCAATGCATAAAAGGAGTGCTTTTTACTAATGAGCCAAAGTACAAGCAGAGTGTCTGAACTGATCGTCTGCCTTGCTCTATTCGAGGTTGGAAGCACCACCTTGTTTATGATGGGAGCGGAGGCCAAGCAGGATGCCTGGTTAGCGATGCTCCTGGGGTCATCCATCGGCCTGCTCCTGCTCTTATTGCATCTAGCGATTCACCAGCTCGATCCACGACTTGATTTGTTCCGCCTATTCCGCCGCTATATGGGCAAATATCTCGGTACATTGATGAACCTGTTATTTATTGGCTATTTCACCTATGAGACTTCACGGAATTTGCGTGATTTAGCCGAGGTAACGGTAATGACTCTGCTGAACAAGACATCACTATGGATTATTCTGTTAGCAGCCATAATGGTTATATCTAACAACGTACGGCACGGTCCCGAAGTCTTTTTCCTGATCTGTGTAGTGCTTTTACCCGTAATCGTAGTGAGTTATATGATCATTGGCATCTTTATTCCGGCTACCGGCCTCCTGCACTTTGAATTCATGTTTCCGATTTTGGAAAATGGATGGAGTCCCGTGATCCAGGCGGCTGTCCCTGAAATCGTATCTTTTCCGTTTGGGCAGACGGTTGTATTTCTTGTCTTTTACCCGCTCGCCTTAAAAGGTAGGGGCTTGTCCAGAGCTGTTATTATTTCGTATGTGTTAACGGCGTTGCTGCTGACTGCTTTTAATCAGTTGAATATCCTTGTTCTGGGGCCCACACTCGCAGCAAACAGCACTTTGCCGCTTCTGGAAACGGTGCAGTTAATTCAAGTAGCAGAAGTATTGGAACGGATGGATGCCTTGTTTATCCTTGTGCTTTTTCTTGGAGTCGGGATCAAAATGACTACCTTTTTCAACGGTGCCGTGATTGGACTTGAGCGAATAACCGGCATCAGCGCGAAAAAATGGATCCTTCCCGTTGGAGCGATCATCTTTGCCCTTTCCTTCCTGGCACCTAATTATACCCGGCATATCGAAGTCGGCCGCAACGTAGTGGTCAATTATTGGTGGCCCGTCTTTCAGGGGGCTCTGCCCTTGCTGCTGTTAGTGGTGATGATCATCTCAAAGCGGAAGAAGAAATCTGTACCCGCATAAAATGAACAAGCTGCTGCTCATTAACGACGAAGGCACCTTCATCGACGGCTGCCGCATCTCGGATGTGACGATTTGCGATATCGGCCTACACCAGCAATCGGATATCAAGTTTAAAATCGCCGTTTCCGAAACCGGTAACTCCGGCGGCTTGACGATCTATGAGCGCAATTTTGGTAATTATGATCATGATCTGGTGGCACGGGTGTTGTTTGATGTGGTGAACAATTAAAAGCTGGCTATCCTATTTCTCTTTAGCCAATTTCGTCAGACGCTATTAAAGCAACTACAGTTGAGAGGCGCTACGTGAACGCACTGTTGCTACATCGCTGTGGTCTTCGGATATATTGAATGATTCTCAGAGGTATATATCCGAAGACAGCGTATGCTTTCGATTTGAACCGCGAACAGTGGTTTTAGTCAAGAAATCGGGAGACAACAGCGGCCGGAAGTCCAAACATTCACCGTAGTTACGCCCCGCCCAAATGGTATAATCTTTAGTTCATTACTCCTGAGCAAAGTAGCTCTGCTGCATAAACAACCTTCGGTGGACGCACACTAATGTTGTCTCCCAAACCACCGAGAAGGAGTGTTTCGAATGCGTGAAGGTCTGATACCTACCGTTCTTGGAACCGTTGTTTCTGCTTCAGGCGCCGCTTTTCTTGGAAGAAGCAAGTATAAGATGGTCGCAACAGGCGTGCTCGGATTCGGTCTTGCCCATATCGTCCTGGGGGCTATCGACCTGATTGAGCATCGGTAATGAGTTGGAGGATGCCGCTGGACGCGATTAACGTGTCTGGCGGTTTTTTGTAGGGTTAGCTGGATTCCGACCGTTAACATACAAAAGCGACCCGACCTGTTCATCAGGCTGGACCGCTTATGGTTAGGATTGCTTATTTGACCGCTACGTAGAAGAGCCGCTGGGCGTCATCGCCTGCTTCCACCCACTCGAAATCGGCATAGACGTTAACTTGACTAAATCCAGTGTTGCGTAGCTCTGCAGTGAGCCACTCCGGATCATAGGCACGCTGAATATGCGTCTCTTCGAAACGGCGGTACAGATCACTGCGGCCGTCCTCGCGGGCGAATATCGATAGATGATGCTCAATCTCACGGCGTGGGACATCCAGCTCGCATGTCCAGATATAGGACACTTCATCTTCATCCAGAATAAAAGGCTGCTCCTCTTCATACCGGATCAGGGTATTCGGATGATGTACGTCGAACAGGAAGGTTCCTCCTGTCTTCAATCCTGCGAAAGTACGGGCAAAAACAGCCTGAATTTCGCTCTCCTCCAGCAGATAATTTAGACAGTCACAGAACGAAATCACGGAATCTACCGGTTCAGGCAGCTCCCAGTCCTTCATATTCTGCCGGATCCAGCGAACACTGCCTTCCCGCAAAAAACGACGTGCCAGCGGATGCTCCTCCATCTTGCGTTGCGCGACGGCAAGCATGTCCGATGACAAATCGATGCCGTTCATATGGTAACCCGCACTGGCTAAAGGAATGGTTATACTGCCTGTTCCGCAGCCCAGCTCCGCTACAGTTACCGGCTTTCCAAGCTTTTTCCACGCCGCTTCAGCAAATGCAAGCCAGTCCGGATAAGGCATATCGGCCATGAGCTGGTCATAAACATAGGCGAATTTCCCGTATGAAGACACTAGGTACACCGCTCTTTCTCAGTAAAGTGGCCCCACATCGTGGAGCCTTAGCTTTGACACATATTCTATTCTGAAACCTCATTATTGTCAGATGACTCATCGTTCTGTTTGTTGGCAAGATAAGTCCAGTTCTCTTTTTGAGTTACAAGCCCTTCTTTCATCAGCTTGCCTAGGGCCCGTTTGAAGGCCGATTTGCTGATGCCAAAACGTTGCTTGATGATGTCCGCCGGTGTTTCATCCGAATACGGCATCGCTCCACCCGGGCGGGTGTTCAGGAATTCCAGCAGGTTCGCTGAGTCGATATCCCGTCCCACTTCCTTGCGTTGAGTCATGGACAGATTCACCCGTCCGTCTTCACGGATATGTGAGATCCGGGCTTCGAATTGTTCTCCCAGACGTAGCAGACGGCTGCGTTCAGAAGAGTGTACCATGCCAATCACACCGAAACCAAGTACGCCTCCATCGACCAGTACAAAAGTACCCATCTGCAGCGGCTTATATACCCGTGCTGTTACGGTCTGCCCTTTCCATGTGGAAGGAGCGGCAAAGGCATGCTCCATAAGCTCATATTCTCCTGCAAGTTTGGCACGAAGACGTCCCTGCTTGTCATGCTCCATGATGACATATACACAGTCGCCGACTTGCGGTTGCAGCTCTTTAAGCTCCGGCAGTTCGCGGATAGGCAGGAGCAACTGGCGCCCAAGCCCCATCTCCAGGAAACAACCCAGACGCGGATGAATATCCGCCACTTCGAGCAGCGCCATTTCACCCAGCGTTAAATACGGTTTTTTCATAGTAGCCGCGAGACGATCCTCGGTATCAAAGAACAGAAAGACCTCAACCGAGTCACCCGGTTTGATTTTACTTTCAAGCTCTGTATAGTGAAGCATTACATCCTGATCGCCTGCAGTCAGAAAATAACCGTACGGCGATACTTCCCGTGCTACCTTCAGTGTAACTACTGTTCCGGCAATCAGACTCATATCGTCGTCACAACCTTGGCATCTGACCACAGACGCTCAATATTGTAATATTCGCGTTCATCGCGGTGGAAAATGTGAACAACAACATCCCCCAGATCCAATAGCACCCAACGTGCTGAATCCATGCCTTCAATCCCGCGGATCACGCCGCCTGCCTCATGAACGACTTTGCGGACCTCGGTCGCAATCGCCTGTACCTGAACATCGGAATTACCATGGCAGATTACAAAATAATCGCTGATCGGCGAAATCGTCCGCAAATCTAATGCTACTACATTGACTGCCTTCTTATCTTCGAGAGCCTTAACGGTAAGCCCTAACAATTTCTCTGAATTTAATTTCATTCTTTTTCCTCCAATATTCGAACTAAATCATTCCGTGCCAGCACGGTTAATGGAAACACTACCCGGCGTTTCTCCAGCAGCAGGCTGATGGTGGAATCCAAACCAGCTACCAGCCCTTCCTCAAGACTGGACTTCGACAACTTGCGTATCCGGTCCACTCCCGGGAAATCCCGGCCAGGCTCAATATAATCGGCAAGACATACGATCTTCTCCAGAAGTCCCATGCCTTCCCTTCCCGAAGTGTGATAACGGATGGCATCCAGCACTTCCTGGTCCTGAATACCATAATCGGTCGCGGCTACATAAGCCCCAACTTCCGCATGCCACAGCTGCTTATCGTGAAGCAGCAATTCCTGTGACAAGCCGTTATCCTCGATAATTGCGCGCATTTTGTCTACGGGCCAGTATTTAGCCACATCATGCAAAATGGCAGCTTTCTCAGCCCGCTGCGGGTCTGCGCCATAACGCTCTGCCAGCTTGACAGCAGATTCCATAACGCCTAATGTATGCTTCCAGCGCTTGTCAGGCATTTGTGCACAGACGCTCTCAATCAGCGCTTCGCGGCTGTACTCCATACAATCCACTCCTTTGAAGATGTTCATACACAGGCTCCGGAACCATATACCGGATCGATCTGCCTTCTGCAGCCCATTGCCGGATCATCGTCGACGAAATATCGATTAGCGGCATATCAGCAAGCATGACCTTGGCTGCAATATGGACCGGAAGCACATCCAGATCTAAAGGAGTCCCCGGACGACCCACACCGATAAACGTAAGCCGCTGAACGAGTTCATCAATACCGTGCCATTTCGGCAGGTACTGAACCATATCCGCTCCAATGATGAAATACAGCTCGATCTGCGGGAATTCTTCCTGCAGCCTTTTTACCGTCTCGATGGTATAGGACACCCCGCCCCGGGCAACTTCCCAGTCCAGCGTCCGGAAACAAGCATGGTCCTTCACCGTTTCCCGTACCATTGCCAGTCTGTCTTTCCCCGATACTCCAGCCTCATGTTTGTGCGGTGGAATATGTGAGGGCATAAACCAGACTTCATCCAGGCTGTAACTATCCCTGGCTGCTTCCGCTGCCAGCATATGCCCGATGTGAAGCGGATCAAAGGTACCTCCCATAATGCCAACTTTCAAGAGGACACCTCCCTAGCGCGGCAGTTCAATCGTCTTGTTGTCTTTGGATTCCTTGTAGAGCACAATCGTCTTACCGATAACCTGTACCAGCTCGGCGCCGGATAGTTCTGCAAGCTCCGCACCGATGAGCTTTGGATCATCAATATTGTTATTCAGTACGTTGATCTTCATCAGCTCGCGCTTCTCGATGGCTTCCTCGATATGACGGATGAGATTCTCATTGACGCCGCCTTTGCCGACCTGAAATACCGGGTCAAGATGGTGTGCCATGGAACGCAGATGACGTTTTTGTTTTCCTGTTAACATAAATGAATTAACTCCTTAATTAAATATATTATTACCCTAATACTGCTTATATAAATTTATTTCTGTTGCGGACTGCCGAGAGCCTGCAGCATGGTCTGCCACATGACTTCTACAGGTGCAGGCCGTCCCGTCCAGTACTCCAGCGCATAAGCGCCCTGGTATACGAACATGCCAAGTCCGCCATGGATCCGGCATCCCAGCTCCTGACTGTCCTGAAGCAGGCGGGTTTGAAACGGGTTGTAGATCAGATCGCTGATGACCATACTGCTATGGAACAGCGCGGTATTCACCGGTGTCTCGTCCATATGGGGATACATTCCGACCGAAGTCGTATTAATCACCACATCCATCCCGCCAAGCAGCTCAGGCAATTGATCCATGGAGGCGCCGGTAATATTGCCTTTGCCTTGCAGATCCGTTGCCAGCTCCATTGCCCTGTCCACCGAACGATTGGCGATTACCACCGAAGCCGGGTTCTCCTGCAGCAGTGCTGCAGCAATCCCCCGTGCAGCTCCTCCGGCTCCAAGAATGACAATCCTCGTACCGGCAAGCTCCGCAATGACTTCAGTTTTGAGCGAGCGCACATAACCGATTCCATCCGTATTATAGCCAATTAGCCGCCCGTTCTCGTTGACTATGGTGTTCACAGCACCGATATCCTTTGCCGTTGCATCCACTTCATCGAGATATTCCATGACTGCCACTTTATGCGGAATCGTCACATTGAGACCGCGGAACCCAAGCGTACGAATCGCCTGAATCGCTTCACCCAAAAACTCCGGTTTGATATGAAGCGGAACATATGCCCCGGAAATCCCTAAGGCCCGAAGAGCCTCCATATGCATCAGCGGAGATTTGGACTGCGCAATGGGATCTCCCATAACGCCCAGCAGGATATCCCCATTCTCAGGGGACCAGATTACAGATGCAGGCACTTCGCAGCCCTCCCCGTTAGATCAGCGAAGGCCGGGTAAGCACCTTGACGCCTTTTGGTACATGCACGGCCACAACTGCGCCTTCAGAAGAATTCACTTTAATCCAGCCGAGGCCGGAAATGAAAATGTCACTGTTGTTACCCCGATTAATCCGGATTTCATGACGCTGCAAGGCTGGTAACTTGTCCACGTCCTCTTTTCCCGGAGGAGACAGCAGTTCGCCACGGTGATCCGCATACAGCGAATCCGCACGTTCCAGCTTCGTCCGGTGAATCTTGAGCGAGCCGCTGATAAAGCATGTGAACGACTGATGCTCTCCTTGAATGAAATCGAATCTTCCCAGACCGCCGAAGAAGAGACTTTGACCGGCATTTAACTGGTACACTACAGGTTTCAAAGCATTCTCTGGCATAACCGCTCCAAGATCCCGGCGCTCAACCAGCTCACTGTACCGCCACGGGTACACAATTCCTGGGGTATCAATAATGTAATGGCCGTCATCCAGCGGAATTTTAACAGAATCCAGCGTAGTTCCCGGATATCGGGAAGTTGTAAGTTCCTGCTCCAGATCACTGTAATCCGAGATTAAACGGTTAATTAGTGTAGACTTTCCTACATTGGTTGCCCCAACGACATAGACATCGCGCTGGCCGCGAAGTGAAGTAACCGCTTCGAGCAGCCGGTCAAAACCTTGATTACGTTTGGCACTGCACAGCACGATTTCTGCTGTCTTTAAGCCATGTTCCTTGCACCGCTGCTGAACCCAGTTCCGTAGCTTGTTCCAGTTGGTCACCTTAGGCAGCAGGTCGCATTTGTTAACCGCAAGAATGACAGGGTTATTGCCAATGAACCGTTGAAGACCCGAAATCAGACTGCCCTCAAAGTCGAATAGATCGACGATATGGATAACCAGCGCATTTTTCTCGCCGATCCCTCCAAGCAGACGAAGGAATTCATCTTGGTTCACAGAGACGGATGATGCTTCATTGTAATTCTTAATCCGGAAACAACGCTGACAGATGACAGGCTCCCGTTCAAAAGCGACCTCGGGGATAAAACCTGGAATTTCTTTATTCACCGTCTGCAGCTTAATCCCGCAGCCGCTGCATTTCTCAGGGCGCTGTACTTCATGCTCTTGACTCATTTCTATTTGTCCTCCTCTTGCTCAAGCCACAATCCTTGTTTACGAAGTCTGGTCAAAGCGATCCGCTCGACCCCGCGGTTAATTCTTGTACCCATTCCTTCATCCTTAGCGGAGATAGGGAGCACCAGTACCGTATGAAGGCCCATCCGGTTGCCTCCCCATACATCTGTGAGCATTTGATCGCCGACAACGATCGCCTGCTCCGAGCGCAACTCCATAAGTTTTAGCGCTTTGCGGAACGGCGCATTGATGGGCTTGCGTGCCTGATGCACAAACTGAATATTCAGAGGAGTGGCAAACCGTGACACCCGCTCCATATTATTATTGGATACAATGATCAGTTTGAAGCCGCACTGCTTCACCTTTTCGAACCAAATCAGCAGTTCTGGAGTGGCAAGCGGTGCTTTGGCACCGACGAGTGTATTATCCAGGTCGGTAATAATGCCTCGGTACCCTTTGGCGTACAGATCCTCCAGAGGAATATCAAAAACGGTATTCACACGGAGTTTAGGAACTAACATTTCAAACAATACGTTCACCTCGATTATATACAAGAAACTAGTTCACACTCTTTGCCATAGATCTGTTTGTCATTATTTGCGGGATCTAAGGCTTTTACGAAGCCGCAAAGCTTCAGTATACACGTAATGCCAATCTTTGTCTGCTATAACCTCAGGGCTATATTGCGCTTTTTCGAACAATTCCAGTAATATTGTAAGATTATTTGAGATAAGTGGCTGTTTTTGCTTCCAGCGCCCCGCGGATTCTCGCAGAGTCTCATGACTTTCTCTGGTAAAACCCTTACGGCGCATGTATCGAACCCACCGTTCAGTTTCAGCAGCTACTTTTTGCACCGGAGTTAACCGACGCCCATTTCGCAGCTGCTTGATCAGGAAGCGGAAACTCATTCGCCGCTGCCATAAGAGGTAACCACCCCAAGCCAGCAACATAAACCCCGCAGCCCATATCATCCATTTACCTAGATGGAAACCTTCTTGTGAAGCATCCGTATTCGTTGCTGCTTCCTCTGCAAGTGCATTGTCCTCTTCCTCTTCTACAGGGTCCTTGGCTAAATCGGTTTCATCCTGTGTCAGTAAGGGAACATTAAAACCGGGTGTTGCCTCAACCGGTACCCAGCCGTACTCCCCGAAATATACCTCAGCCCAGGAATGGGCATCCGCATTGGTAATCGTATAATTATTGTTAACCTGCCGGCCCTGCTGCATCAAGATGTTATCCGGCAACTCTGCCTGTTCCCCGGGTGCATATCCCTTTACCCAACGGGCAGGAATATTCAGAGAACGGGCCATAGTAACGAGTGCGGTTGAGTAATAATCACAATATCCTTCCCTGATCTCAAAAAGAAAACTATCGACAAAGTCCGAACTTTTGCCTTTCGAGACATCCGGAGTATTGGTATAGGGAAAGCTCTGTTGTAGGTATTGTTGCAAAAGCGCCGTTTTTTCATACGGAGTCTGAGCGGAAGCGGTAATCTCCTCGGCCAGCTGCTTCACGCGTTCCGGGAAGTCATCCGGCAGTTGAAGAAATTGCTCTTCCAGTTCCCCGCCAGTGTACAGTTCCTGAAATGTCTTCGCCGACAGTTCCTGAACCGGTATGACAGGCACTTCAGAGGTAAGAACATAGTTCTGCGGGTAGGTGCGGTCCCGCTCATCTACATCCCACAGAAGCTCGCTGTCCCGGTCTCTCCAGAACAATCCGGCGCTGCTTGCCTCACCGTTGATCGTATCCACTTGTGAGATGGAATATCCGCCAAAGATCACAGGATAGTCATTATTGCTCAGCAGTTTGACCGTCTGCTTCAGTGTCTGAGTCTCCACCTTGGAAGATGAGCCATTAACCAGAGGGTCACCTACTCCCACCGGAGCAATCGGACCGCGATTGAAGCGGTCATTATCCGTCCAGCCGCTTCCGGAATACTCTGTTCTCGTCTCGCCGCGCATGTAGGTGCGCAGGTCAGAGGTCACTGTCATTACGGGGGTATAATCAAAATTGAAACCGCCGCCTAAATTATCGTCATTTAAACTATATCCCGAAGAGGTGCTACGCGCAGAAGCGCCGCTGCCGGTACCCGTCCCAGATTTAGTCAATTTGGTTCCCGAAGAATGACCAGTTCCCCGCCAATCGACCCATGCTGTATATGGATCAGTCAAACTTGGCTTAACTTTAGGCATGTTCACACCGGTTATAATTATAAGAGAGAAGATAATGGCTATATTTACAGCTATTTTGGAAGGATAGTCCAGCATATAGGACCAGCCTCTGGGATAACGCTGCTGAAAACTTCGCAAATGCTGGGTAACTAGCCAGCCCATTCCGGCAAATACGGTCCAGGCTACCTCCTGCCATAAGATAGAAGGTGTGAAAGAGTCCAGCGCGGCAAAGGCCACAATATTCACACCGATAAACAATAGTACACGTCCCTTGGTTGATACCCACCAGAATGACAACAGCAGTAAAGCCCAGGCTCCCAGTGCGAACCATATATAAGGAGTCATATGCAGTGCAATATCTGTTGCCCTTTGCCGGGTTGTGGCCAATGGATCTGGAATGTACAATCCATAATGCATAATGGTGCGGTATACAAGATAAAGGACAGCCAGACCTTCAATCAGCAATCTGTAGATAAAATTTATAGGCAGCAGGATTTCGATAACGGTAGCGGCTATCAATACAAGCAGAACAGCAGCTGATGTTTCTTGCAGCCAGAGGGGTTCAGTGTACGAGAGCCACTGCAGTGCAATAATCATAATCCACAGCAGCTTTACCGGATGATGCCAGGATGATTTCAGTAAGGCCCACCATTGCTTCATTTATGTTCCCCTCCCAATATGGCCGGGAGCTCTTGAAGCGAAGTCACTTTGTATCCAGTGATCCCGCGTGCCGCCAAAGTATTCATCCATTCGTTGCTGCGGAAAGATCCGGAGGAATTAAGCACATGCAGATGCGAAGGAGTCATTCCCCGGCTTTCTGCCCAGCGCAGAGCGTCCAGAACAGGTTGACCGCTTTGCGGGCTGATCAGTACGAAATAGGATCCCTTAGGGAACAACCGTTGTCCCTTATCCAGTCTGGAGATCAGTGATCCCCTTCCTTCTCCGTTAATGTCGATCAGATACTGAATCATCTTCTGACGTTCCGCCCCGCTTTCCGCCGGAGAGAACATCTTCGTGTTCTTGTCGAGACAGCACAGGCCTATACCGATTCTTTCACGAATTCCATATCCCAAAAGCGACGCGGCCGTTGATACAGCCAACTCAAAAGTGTCGGAGGAAGCATAAGCACTACCCGTGCCATCCAGCACGATCATAGTCTTGGGAATGGATTCATGTTCGAATTCCTTAGACTTCCAGGCCCCTGTCTTCGCTGTCGCATTCCAGTGAATCCGCGTTAGCCGATCGCCGTATACATAGTCACGCACGCCATTAATTTGCGTGGTTTCGCGGCGTGACTGCACCTTCGATACCTGCGGACCGGCAAGTCGCGCATTGCGTTCGTAGAGTTGCCAACGAGGAATGAACACCGCACGAGGCATAACACGAAATTGTCCTTTTGCCAGAAAAGACCCTTTATATTGAGTCAGGCCAAAGATATCCTCACTTATCACATCTGTATCCGCAAAAGTATAACTGCCGCGCTCCAAAGCCGGAGTCTGAAACCGTAACTCTCCTTGCCCGCGAAAGTTCGGAACCACACTTTCTTCAAAAATCCATGATTCACCGTTATGCCGCTTCAATATCTCACGCACCACCACATAGGGCAGCGGCAGAAATCCGGGGATGGTAAGTGACAACTGGACCCGAATATGCCCTCCCGCATATAGCAGCTCAGGTTTATCCTGCTCTGCATACAGCCTTCGAGTGCCTTTTGAAAGCCGGACACCGCCCAAACCTCCAATAACTAAATAAACAATAAGCAATGAAACCATAATAAAGAGCATGAACGAAGTCTTGCCGCCCTGAAATAGTACATACAGCAGGGTGACACCCCATACTGCCAGAATCCCAGCAAGTTTAGCCGGCTGAATAACAGCTGCCACCGCAGACAAGTAACGTCCCATGGCTATTGCCTCATGGCAACAGGAACACGGATGTTTTGGAGCAGTTTCTGAAGCAGCGAATCTACACTCACATTATCCAGTCGCGACTCTGGGCGGAGCAGAATACGGTGGCCAAGCGCGAACGGTGTTAGAATCTTAACATCATCAGGCAGCACATAATCCCGCCCTTGTAGATAGGCAAATGCTTTGCAGGCCATCATAAATGATAAAGCGGCCCGGGGACTCGCGCCCAAGAGAACAAGCGGATGCTCACGGGTCTGCCGGACGATGTCCAGCAAATAGTTCATTACAGGATCACTTATATATACCTCGCGGATTTCTTTCTGGATGTCAGCAATCCGTCCCATGTCAGTAACCGCCTTCAGCCGGTCAATGGGCTGTCCCTCCTGATGGCTGAGCAGCAATGCTTTTTCTGTCGCCGCATCAGGATATCCTAGGGTAATCCTTAGCATGAAACGGTCAAGCTGAGCCTCCGGCAACGTATACGTCCCTTCGAAATCGATCGGGTTCTGAGTGGCGCAGAGCATGAACGGATGCGGCAGTGGATACGTCTCCCCATCTACCGTGACATTCCGCTCTTCCATAACCTCAAGCAGAGCCGATTGGGTCTTCGTTGTTGCCCGGTTAATCTCGTCCGCCAGCAGAATATTAGTCATTACCGGGCCCGGACGAAAGTGAAATTTCTCATCACGGGGATGATAGACCGATACTCCGGTAATGTCACTCGGCAGAATGTCTGGATTACATTGAATCCGCCGGTATTCACCGGACATCGATCTGGACAGTGCACGAACAAGCTGGGTTTTACCGGTTCCCGGCACATCCTCAATCAGGACATGCCCGCCAGCCAGCAGTGCGGTTAGCAATAATTGAATTTCAAAGGATTTTCCGAGAATGCAGGACTCCAAATTGGATCTCACCGCATCTACGATTTGCATTGATTCTTGACGTACGGGCATCTATAGTAAACCTCCTATGTCAGAATAAGCAGTATAGCATTTATTTTACATGATTTTGGGATACAAAGTACATGTTCAGCCCTTTCGAAAGTAAAAAATATACGTACATATATACGTATTTCAGTCAGCGGCTGGACATCCTTCGGAAGAAACGGCAAAAGGCAAGCCTCCAATTGATGGACGGCTTGCCTTTTGCCATATTTTATCCAGTTATCCTCGCGGACGCACAACTAAAGCTGCCAGAAAGGAGAAGACGATCGCCGAGGAAATCCCTGCGCTGGTGATGTCAAAAATCCCTGTAACCACTCCGACCCACCCATCCCGCTCCAGCTCTGTAAGTGCACCGTGAACGAGTGAATTACCGAAGCTTGTAATAGGTACTGAAGCTCCCGCACCGGCGAACTTGACCAGCGGATCGTAGAGTCCAAAGGCATCGGCGATCGCTCCGGCTACCACTAGCGTACTCATGGTATGAGCAGGTGTCAGCGCCAGTACATCGAACATAAGCTGTCCAATTACACAGATCGCTCCTCCGACCAGGAAAGCCCATAAATAAATCATTGTCCTTCACCTCCGCTCTCCAGGGCAACTGCGTGGGCAACGCATGGAATACTTTCTCCCTGTTGGTAAGAAAGCGGTGATAACAATGCTCCTGTGGCAACAACCAGCAGCTTGTTCAGCTCTCCCTTCTTCATCTTGTTCAGAAGATGTCCATAGGTTACCGTTGCCGAGCAGCCGCAGCCGCTTCCTCCAGCAATTACATACTTCTGCTTGTCCAGATCATAAATAAGCAAACCGCAGTCGTTGAAGGTCGTCTGCTCCATTGGAATGCCTTCCTTCGCAAGCAAGGTCTTGGCGATAGGCAGCCCCACGGAGGCAAGGTCACCGGTAACGATAAGGTCGTAGTATCCAGGAGATAGCCCCGTATCCCGAAAATGAGCGGTTATTGTATCTGCCGCAGCCGGTGCCATAGCAGCCCCCATATTGAAGGGATCGGTTAATCCTAAATCCATAATTCTTCCGATGGTTGCAGACACTACAAAGGGTCCTTTGCTGGTACCGTCATTCCGGCCTACAATCGCGCAACCAGAGCCTGTCACCGTATATTGGGCGGTTGGCGGCTTTTGGGAGCCGTATTCTGTAGGATAACGGAACTGTTTCTCCACCGTACAGTTATGGCTTGATGTTCCGGCGAGTACCAGCTTGCTGCCGCCGGAATCGACAATCATGGATGCGATCGTCAGACTCTCCATAGAAGTTGAACAAGCACCAAAGACACCAAGATATGGCACAGAAAGCTTTCTGGCGGCGAACGTGCTGCTGATAATTTGATTCATTAAGTCGCCGCCAACGAAGAATTCCAGCTGTTCCTTCTGGATTCCGGCATTGTTCATTGCAATCTGCGCAGCCTTCTCAAACAATGCGCGTTCTGCCTTCTCCCAGCTCTTCTCGCCCATCTTGAGCGAGTCATATATATAATCAAAATCCGACGCCAATGGACCTTCTCCTTCTTCGGGACCTACAACAGCGGAAGAACCAAGAATAACAGGGCGGGTTGTGAACTGCCAGGTCTGGCTGCCTAGTTGCTTCATCGTTTAGTGAGAACCTCCCAAGCCCAAAAAGGCGTAGACTACACCAACAAAGAAGGCTGCCACGGTTCCGAATACGATAACCGATCCGGCGAGCTTGAACATATTGGCGCCGACACCAAGCACAAGCCCTTCAGCCCGGTGCTCAAGAGCTGCTGAACACATACTGTTGGCAAAACCAGTAACCGGAACTGCGGAGCCTGCTCCAGCCCACTGCGCAATTTTATCGTAGACGCCAAAGCTGGTAAGTATGACAGAAATCAGAATCAGCATCGCAACGGTGGGGCTTGCAGCTTCCCGTGAAGTCATATCAAATATAGCCATGAAGGCTTCCTGAATGCCTTGTCCAACCACACAGATCAGACCACCGCTTAAAAAAGCGCGCACACAGTTTTTCAGCACAGGCCGGGCTGGTATGAACGGTTTGGACAATTTCTCATAATCCTGTGGAGTTAACGTATCAAGCTTCAACTTGACACCGGAACGTTTCGTTTTCGCGGGCAATAAGCACACCTCCTGTATTTTGGCGAAGGGAGCCGGGCTGACCCGATTTTTAAAGCGACCAGCCAAAGGCTCCTGTTTTTCACTTCGCTTAAAGGTTTTTCCTTATTGTTCGCGCTTTTGCGCCCCGTTATGTCATTCCCCATCAGGAAAAATAAAGCAGAATGATAATCAGGAGTACAAACAGCACCAAGATAAGCACTGTCTCCCTGTCCCGTCTTCTGATGCGGTAATACCTATTCCATCTACTCTTTGGAATGATGTGCCTCGCCCCTGTGATTCCCCTGCTGCCAGCGCCTGAATCATACATCCACCTCACAATCCTTTCCCTAACCCTTCAATAGAGCCACTACAGTAGTGTATTCGTGGGAATACCACCCGGTGTACGATAGACAAGTTGAGCGACAATGTTCATACTATAACTTAGTAACGAAAAGGAGCGATCAACGCATGAATCAGGAAACAATGGAAATGTTCAAAACACTAACGGAATTCCCGTCCGCTTCCGGCTTTGAACGTGAGCTGCGTGCTTATGTTAAGGAAGCAATGACTCCCTATACGGATGAATTTGTGCACGACCGGCTTGGAAGCTTGTTCGGTGTACTGCGCGGCGAAGATGACGGTCCAAAGATTATGGTGGCAGGTCATTTTGACGAAGTAGGCTTCATGGTTACCGGTATCACGGATAACGGGATGATCCGCTTTCAGCCCCTCGGCGGATGGCTGTCTTCAGCAGTATCCTCCCAGCGGCTTCAGATCATTACACCCAAGGGTCCATTGACCGGTGTAGTTGGTAGTACACCTATTCATTTGCTGAGTAATGAAGAGCGCAGCAAGTCCGTCGATATTGGCAAAATGTTCATTGATATCGGTGCGGACAGCCGCGAAGAAGCGCAAAGCTGCGGTGTGGCACCAGGCCAGCAAATCGTTCCCATCTGTCCATTCACCCCTCTTGCCAATCCCAAGAAAATCATGGCTAAGGCCTGGGATAACCGTTATGGTGTAGGCCTTGCGATTGAGCTGATGAAAGAACTGCATGGGAAAAAGCTGCCGAACACAGTATATGCTGGTGCAACTGTGCAGGAAGAAGTAGGTCTTCGCGGAGCGCGGACAGCAGCCAATCTGCTCACCCCTGACATTTTCTTTGGCCTTGATGCCAGCGCGGCTGCGGATATGACAGGCGATCGCCAGGCTTTTGGACAATTGGGCCAAGGAGCTCTGCTGCGTATCTTGGACCCTACGATGATTACCCACCGCGGTTTAATTGAGTACGTTCAGGACACTGCAGATACCCACCGGATCAAGTACCAGTACTTTGTATCTCAAGGAGGAACCGACGCCGGACAAGTGCATGTCAGCGGCATTGGCGTCCCTTCTGCGGTCATCGGTATCTGCTCCCGGTATATCCATACCGCTTCATCGATTATCCACAGCGACGACTACGCCGCAGCTAAAGAACTGCTGGTGAAACTGATAGAGGGGCTGGACCGGACAACGCTGCAGACGATCATTGAGCGCAGCTAAGACGATCTGCCGTTCTGGAACGATCTAGTCTTACAAAAAATGCTCCGTTCGCGGAGCGGTATACCAAGTACCAACGACATGCCTATACATAAACAGGGGTGTCCCAGCAGCCATGTACAACTGGCTTGCGGGACACCCCTGTTTCAATTCCGGCTTGTCAAAGCCGGGATTTCCTTACTTCTTCAGTTTGGCGTATTCAGCCATAACTGACTTGTGAATATCATGGTCGGCAGCAAGGCCGGTATATTTCGTTACGGTCGCTTCTACACCGATGTCTGTAATCGAAGCTTGCAGTTCTAACGCTTCAGGATCATCCTGAATGTTGAATAGCAGAGCTCCTGCCATAGAACGTGTCAGTGCTGTATAACTCAGTCCTCTTTCGAACGCCGCAAGCGCTGGTGAAACCAGACGATCGTTAGGTGACAACTTGCGAATTGGTGAACGTCCTACGCGAGTCACTTCATCAGACATCGAAGGATTGCGGAAACGCTCCAGGTTCTTGTCAATATATTTACTATGCTCTGCTTCGTTGAAACCATGTTTGCTGACAAGAACAGCTCCAGTTTCTTCGAGAACTTCTCTTACCAGTGCAGTCAGTTGTTCGTCGGCCATCGATTGCTGGATGGTTTCGTAACCGCGTAAGTATCCTAAGTATGCGGCAGAACAGTGACCCGTGTTCACGGTAAACAACTTGCGTTCGATATACGGATCAAGATTATCTACATAATGTACGCCTTCAACCGGCGTGTAGCCGGGAATCATTTGCGAAGCTTCGACAACCCACTCGTAGAACGGCTCTACTACAACCTTTAGGATGTCTTCATGATGTTGAAGCGGAACAATCCGGTCTACGGCTGCATTCGGGAACGCAACAACACCTTCTGCCTTGTTACGGGTAGCTTCGTCAAGCTGAGCGTATACCAGTTCTTTCAACTGCGCGCTTCCGCCCAGTGCATTTTCACAAGCGATGACATGCAGAGGTGCAGCAGATGTCTCCAGACGCTGACTGATGCCTTTGGCAATAGCTCCGGCAATGTGCTTCAAGATAGATACGCCGACAGCAGTAGTAACGATGTCTGCTTCTGCGATGGCTGCAATAACAGCCTCTGGTTCAGTAACGCTGCTAAGAGCAGTTACATTCTTCACGATTACAGTTTCTTGCCCTTCACTGGCTAAAGTAACCGGATATTCTCCACGTTCTTTAAGCTGTGATACGAAAGCTTCATTAACATCCACGAAGCATACTTCATATCCCGAGTTGGACAACAGAAGTCCGATAAATCCTCTTCCGATGTTACCTGCGCCAAAATGTACAGCCTTCATTAGAGAGCGCCTCCTTCGAAGATCTCGATGATTGCAGCCGGAGTAGGTGCGTTCATCACACGTTCAATGGCATCATCTTCCGTGAAGATCATCGCTACATTCGTCAGAACCTCCATGTGGTTGTCTCCAGCAGCAGCAATCCCGATGACTACAAAAGCGGGTTCATCTCCGCCAAAATCAACACCTTCTGGAAAACGAACAACAGAAAGACCTGTAGATTTAATGTACTGCTTACCATCCTTGGTACCATGAGGAATAGCCAAACCTCCGCCCATATAGGTGGATACTACCTCTTCCCGTTCCAGCATTTTAGGTACATATTCTTCAGTGACATGACCTGCATCTACAAGCAGTTTTCCGGCAATTGCGATCGCTTCGTATTTATCTTTGGCGTCGGCATGCATCAATATTTTTTGTTCAGACAGTATACTCATATGGTTTCTCTCACTTTCAAATTTTATTTTCGAAAAAACGTAGAAGCTCAGAAGACAAGTAACGCGTGATCTCTGCTTCTGTCCGATCCTCAAGCAGCTGTACTAACTCTGAATTGAGCAACAAGGCACTAATCTCACTGAGTACCTCTAGACTCTCTTTGGAAAGCTTGCGTGGAGCCAGCATCAGGAGAATGACTCTGACCTCTGTTCCCCCTTCCAGAAAAACAGGATGGCGGAGCCGATACAGGGTTAGAGATGACATATGGATATGACTGCTTCGAGTATGAAACAAAGCCAGTCGTGTATCCGGAATAACTTGACTCGCCATCCGTTCCCGCTCCAGCAGACGCTCGAGCAGAATACCGGAATCACCGATTACCCCGCTGCCATTCAGCATATCCAGCATTTCTGACAAGGTACCTGACAGACCCAATCCCCCGTTATCCAACGGATAGAACCGGAAACGTTCAATCAGGCTGACGATCTCATCCAAAATCCCTTTATATCCCCTCATTTTATCAAAAGCGGCCTCATCCCGTACGATCTTCTCATTCTCGCTGTGCGGAGAAGAGGTACGGTCCTTGAAGGTCCGCGTCTGTATATAGTTGAGGAGTTTCTCAATCTCATCCCCGGTTAGCAAGGGACTAATCTTAATATATCTGTCTTTGTCCAGCGGAAGATCGATTGTCGAGATAATAACATCATAATCTTCTTCCCGCATGCGTGCGGCTTCATACCATGAAATATTGCCGAGCACTTCAATCTGCGGCATTTCCTTCATTAATCTCGTAGCTAAAAGCCGGGAAGAGCTAAGGCCGCTGGCACAAACCAGAATCGCCCGTACGTTGCGCCTAAGCTGATTCAGCCTTTCAATGGAAGCTCCGAAATGCATAACCAGAAACCCGATTTCTTCATCCGGTATTTCCAGGTCAAACTTCATGTCACCTACGGCGGAACGGACAATATGAAATAGATACTCATAATCCTTGCGGATTGGGCCAAGCAGAGGATTTCTTATGCGTGTTCCTTCACGGATACGCTTTAGAGCAGGATCTATATGCTCCAGAAGGCCTTCCCGCAACGAACGATCACTTTGAAATGGAATGCCGGTGCGGTTAACTATATTTTCGGTCAGCCGGTATACAATCTCCATGAGCCCTATATCTCCGTAGGCCACGCCAGTAGATGAGAATGAATCCTGTACCCGGTCAAACAAACCAGCAATATATAGAATTTCAACCCGAGAGAAATCCAGATCCAGATTCTCCCCCAGCTTCTGTACAAACTGTTCTGAGCCGGCAATATTTCGATGATCGGACATCCGGGGATACCCGGCTTCCTCTGAGTTTGCAATGCTTTTGCCAATGGAAACCCTTCTAACGGTTACTGCGAGACTTAGCAGCAGTTCCATATAGACGAATTCCGGAAGTTCAGCAGTCCATAACCACTCCATGTCCCAAAGCGTATTCTCAACATCCATCAGATTGCTCTTGCCAACCATCGTGAGCAGCTTTTGAAATACCGGATTATTCTCTGACTGCGAGGAATAACCCACCAGATCGGACTGGTCAAGATGCTCTGCGGCCAAACGGCTTATAGCCCGCCGTTTGTCGATTTCGCTTCCGGTAATTTCAACGCCATATCCTCTTCTGCGGACCAATTGCAATCCGAACTTCTGTACCCATAGCTCGAGCTCATCAAGATCATAGCTTATGGTGGCTACGGTTACCTTCAAAGAATGAGCCAAGGAGAACAACTTAACTGGCTCTTCCGTCTCTAGCAGCAAGCACAGTTCATATACTTTCCGGTCTTCTCCTGAATATTCGGCGGGCTTCTCTTCCTGCAAAAAAAGGCGCAACTCTCCAAGACCGGCCTCCGGGCCGCTCAATTGAATGCCTTTCCCTGATTTCCGGCTGAGATCCAGATCGAAATCGTGCAGAAAGAGCTCTATGTCTTCCATTTCCCGGTGAACCGTTCTTACGCTCACACCGGTCCCTGCAGCGATCTCTGCTGCCGTGATCCCTTCACTGACTCCCAGGAGAAGTAATATGATCTGGCGCTGCCTGGCGGTAATTTTCCTCATGTCAGGTTACCTCGCCTTACACGGAGACAAACGCTGGCTTTGCGGCCAGCGTCTCCTTTATTTAACATTTTACGGTACAGGTTCCCCCGCCAGGCAATAGCCGGGCGGGGGACTTTACCTATTTCATGTACACTGATTTCTCTTATTTCAAACGTTCCACAAGCTCATCATATTTCGGGCTCTTCAGGAAGTTGTCGATGGAGATGTGTTCTGCCTTAGGATTGCTAGCAATTGCACGATCAGTCAATGTTTTTTGTGTGATTACGATGTCTGCATCTGCAGGAATTTCACTTACAGCAGCGTTGACAACTGTAATGTTAATGCCGGCTGCTTGCAGTTTCTTTCTCAGAACGGAAGCGCCCATTGCACTTGAACCCATTCCAGCATCACAAGCGAAGACAATTTTGTTAACGTCTGCTTTGTTGCGGACATTACCAGCCACAGTTGCAGTAGCAGCAGTTTGTGCTGCAGTACCAGCGGCTTTCATGTCTTTAACCTTAGCAGCTGCTTCTTCCAGATCCATATCATCTTCGCCCGATTTCTTAACGGTTTTCAGAAGCACGGATGCGATCAGGAAGGATACTACAGTTGCTACGATAACCCCTGCAAGCATTGGCAGGTAACCGCCTTTTGGCGTCATTGCAAAGTAGGCAAAGATACTACCAGGAGAAGGAGAAGCAACCAGACCTGCATCAAGCAATTGGAACGTGAATGTACCGGATACGCCACCACCGATTACAGCCAGAATCAAACGAGGATTCATCAGGATGTAAGGGAAGTAGATCTCATGAATACCGCCCAGGAAGTGAATGATAATTGCGCCTGGTGCGGAAGATTTCGCAGATCCGCGTCCAACCAGCCAGTAAGCAAGCAGGATACCAAGACCAGGACCAGGGTTCGATTCAAGCATGAACAGAATGGATTTACCAACCCGTGTGGATTCTTCAAGTGCAATCGGACCGAGAACACCATGGTTGATTGCATTGTTAAGGAACAGAACCTTTGCTGGCTCAATAATGATGTTTACGAGCGGCAGCAGGTTGTGATCAACCAGGACTTGAACACCATCGGACAGAATATTAGTCAGACCTTCAATTACCGGTCCAATACCTTTAAATGCTCCCAGTGTGAGGAGACCGCCGATAATACCAAGAGAGAAGTTGTTAACGAGCATTTCGAAGCCGGCTTTGATTTTGCCGTCAACTGCTTTGTCAAACTGCTTCAGAACCCAACCTGCCAACGGACCGACAATCATAGCCCCGAGGAACATTGGGATTGTGGAACCAACGATAACCCCCATCGTTACCGTAGCACCGATAACACCACCGCGTTTACCATGAACCATGCTACCGCCTGTGTAACCGATCAAGAGTGGCAGCAGGTAAGTGATCATTGGACCTACCAGTGTAGAAAGGCTCTTATTTGGAAGCCAGCCTGTATCAATGAATAATGCTGTAATTAAACCCCAAGCGATAAATGCGCCGATATTCGGCATAACCATACCGCTCAGCATACGGCCGAATTGTTGAACTCTCACCCGAGCGCCGCCAGATGAATTTTGTGCCATTCAAATTGCCCCCTTAAAATATTGAATGAGATGCCTTCGGGCTACCTTTTGTGAAGTCATCTTCTATGTACACATCGTAAATCAAAGCGCTTTCTTTGTCACCAAATTGAAAACACGGTTTCGTCATGAACATTGTTGACAACATTTAAGAACGTCTTCGTGCCTAGAGCCATAAGCATCTATTCCTATTAAACTCTCCATTTACCTGTGAAAAAATTCAGAGATCTAGTTCATTTCTACCATATTCGGCTTTGTTTCAGGGATGTTCCAAACTCCTGAAGTCATTTTTTCGCCTGAAGTGCTTTTTTCACCGGTACCATAAATGCCTCAAGATTGTTCCCTTGTACGGTAATATCCGGTTTAATGTGTGAGTTCATGACATTATTCTGTTTAACATTCCAATAGTGATTCACGACAAATACCATAATCTTATTCTTCTTGTCTTCGAACACCAGCTGGCCTACCCCTTTGCCAAAGGTATTCCTTCCAATAACCGTTACGTTATTTAAATAGCTTTTCAGGCCCAGAGTCAGTAGCTCTGCTGCACTCGCGGTATATTCATCCACAAATATATAAATATGCTTAAAATCAATATGCGAAGCATCCGAATAATAGCTATCGGTGTTGCCGTCATTATAGATTAAAGAGCTTGTTACATACTCGGGAAGAAGTACATTCAGCATATTATTGGAGCTGTTCGTATACCCGCCTCCATTATCCCGCATATCAATAACCAGAATTTTACTCTCAGTATCCTGTATCCGATCTAAAACTTCTACAAACTTATCGTCCGTAGTGGCGTTGAAATCATGGATTCTGAAATAAACCATTCCGTCCTCTTCTTTGTAGGATTCCACATCTGCAGCACCCTCAGCGGTCATCAAATCGTAATCATCACCATAAATCGTGTAAGTAAAAATATCGTCCTTGCGTCTGGCGCCATCAATAACTTTAGCAATCTCCGCACTGGAGATCGAAGGACGGTCAAGCCCTTTCAATGACTGTTCAAGATTAGGCAGACTATCCTTATACAAATAATTCTCGTTAAAAAACCGTCTGACTCTCTCGCCAAGTGGCTTCTCTTTATCCTTAAGCTCTTCTTGAATATATAATGCCTGTGAATCCTCGGGGTCCAGCTCCAGACTTTTGGCGCTGAATTCCGCTGCCTGCTTATAATCTTCCAGAAGCATGTACGCATTGGCCATATTGGAATAAGCTTCGCTGTCCTCCGGATCTATCCGGACGGCTTCTTTGAAATTGGTTATTGCCGCATTAAAATTACCCAGATCCAGATTACACTCTCCCGTGAACCAGGCAATATTGGAGGACACTGCATTTAGCTTAGCTGCTTCCTCGCCGAACTTTACGCATCTCAGGTTTCTTTTACCCCAATAAAGAGCTCTGAGCTTGCTGATATAGGCGAACTCATCCTGTGAGTCCAAAGCTATGACTTTCTCGTACAACGGGACAGCCTCTACATATAAAGAGTTATCCATATAGGCATCACCCATGGCAGTATATAAATCCGGGTAGGCGTTATCTACCTTTATTGCTATCTTATATACAGACTCAGCTTTATCTATATCCTCGAGTTCACTGTGTATATTAATCAGCTTTATGTAAATATCCATATTGTCAGGGTATTCTTCCGATAATTCCTGAAAATAATCGAGGGATAAGTTATACTTCTCGTTATCAAAATATAGATCTCCCAGCTTCATTTGCGCCTCGGGAAGATCGGGGAACTTGTCCTTCATCTGTTCATAAAAAGCTTTAACATCTTCGAATTCCATCGTACTTTCCAGCACGTCACCTTTAAGCCGGTAAGCATCGAACTCCTCTGGATTACGCGTGAGATAGCCCTCCGCGAGCGCCAAAGCCTTATCATCTTCATCCAGATTAAGATGGGAATAAATAGCTGTTTCTAGCGCGTCCGGATCATCGGGCTGAAAGGTCAGATATTTATTAATTTGTTCCAATGACTCCTTGTATTTCCCTTGATCATAATAAATTGTACCTTTGCCATAATAGGCACTTTCACTGATGTCGTTCAGTTCTATCGCCTTATCGTATTGGGCAATCGCTTCTTCACTCCGGTTCAAGCCGTACAGTGCATTGCCTTTATTCACATATTCCGTATCCGTATTCGGCAGAATGAGCAGCGATTTATCAATTGCCTCGAGACTTTCCTCGTACTTCCTTAGTTCATTCAGAGCCCAGCTAAGATTATTAAAAGGTGAATCGATAAGCTCCGTCAGCTCTACTTCTTCTTTCAAGTCTTTCAGGCTGGGATGCAGCTGATAGATATCCTCTATTGCTTGTTCAAAATAACCAATCGCTTCTTCGTATTTACCTTCGTCCGTTAATGTATAGCCTTTCTCGTTGTTAGTGCTAATCTCTGTTTCGAGCGGGGACAATTCATTCCAATTCTCAGTAAGCGAACATGCGCTCAAGATAGATCCACATATTAATATTGATGCTATGACAGCAATTCCCCGGCTCCTCATGACAACACCTCATCTGTATATTCTGGTACTCCTACATGATCTACTATCATTAGACTTGAAATTAGTGGAAAATACAATCCGCACGCAAAAAAAACTGCCCTGTTAAAGGGCAGTCATCCAATCAAAAGCGAATCAAACCATATCCAGCGGGATCTTCCAGAGCGGCATAGGGAACGCATCATCCAGTCTCCACTGCTCTTCAGGAGACAGCGTAATGGCTCCCGCTGACGCATTTTCAATAATATGCTCACGGGTAGAAGCCTTAGGGATAGCTGCAACATCATTCTCCCGGATGGTCCAGGCCAGCAGGATCTGAAGCGGGGAAGCATGATGCTCCCTGGCAATCTGCTGCACCGTCTCATTCTCCACGAGCCCCTTGCGCAAGGTTCCGCCTTGAGCGAGTGGAGAGTAGGCCATCACCGGCATCCTGCGGCTTTTGTGCCAAGGCAGTAGTTCATATTCAATGCCGCGGGATCCCAGATGGTAGAGTACCTGGTTAGTGACACAGTGCGTTCCCTCTGTGATCCTCAGCAGTTCCTTCATATCATGGGTATCCAGATTGGAAACGCCCCATCTGGCGATTTTCCCCTGGGATACAAGACGTTCCATGCCCTCCACAGTTTCTTCAAGAGGTGTGTCCCCCCGCCAATGCAGCAGATATAAATCGAGATGGTCCGTTCTCAGACGGTTCAGACTTTCATCACAACTTCTCTCAAGACGTTCTCTACCGGCATTATGCGGATATACTTTCGATACAAGGAACACTTCATCCCGGATTCCCTGAATGGCTTCGCCTACCAAAAGCTCCGAGTTCCCTTCCCCGTACATCTCTGCTGTATCAATCATATCCATTCCGAGCTCCACGCCCAGCCGCAACGCCGCGATTTCTTCCTGCCTACGGTCTGCCTTCTCCCCGATAAACCAGGTCCCCTGGCCAATTCTCGGGATGGAGGCGCCGTCTGCAAGCTTGACCCGGTTTCTCCGGTTCACCTCGGCGATCTTGGCCAAATCTGTCTGATCCATATGATTCATTGTGAACTCCCCCTGCCAGAAAGTAATATGTGTATATCTACTATACTTACCATGCTGGCACATTCAAAACATCGTATAATTGTCTAAATATTTAACAATTAACCTAATATTTTAAGACCGACAGCCGCGCCCAGAATCAGTCCAATGCTAATTACCCGCCGCAAGTTCTTCGCCTCCCCATAGAACAGAATTCCCAGGATCGCTCCACCAGAGGCTCCGATACCTGTCCAAACCGCGTAGGCCGTACTCATTGGGAGGATCTTCATGGCTAGGGACAACAGGAGAAAGCTGCCGCCAAAGCCAAGAATCAGCATCAGAACGGATGAAGTGCTACGCTTCCTCTGGAACTGATTCATCATCGCCACACCAAACATTTCAAAACATCCCGCCAGAATCAGATATAACCATTCCACCACAATCATCCTCCTCTTAACCATTATTTGAGAAACACTTGACCTGATTATTCAGCTTCCTTTGTCTCCATTTTTAATCCAACCACGCCAACCAGTAACACAAACACCAGCAGCAGCTTAACCAGATTCATAGGCTCACCGGATATTAACAGCTCCGCGAGTACGGTTCCAACGGTCCCCAGCCCGACAAATACAGCATAAACGGTACCGACTGGCAGCCGTTTCCCGGCGGATATCAAGGTATAGAAGCTTATAATAATAGCTATAGCAGTCAAGCCCCATTCCAAAACGTTCCCGGCGTGTTTCAGCCCCATAACCCATAGGACTTCAAATATGGCCGCTCCGGCAATCTTCAGCCATTCAGCGTAAGCTTTCATCTCCATTCCCCTCTCTTTCAACTTAAAAACATGACAAACAAATAAGCCCGGAAGGCCATCGTCAGCTGACGATACCTCCCGGGCTTTTATCCCTCCGTGTTGACATGGACTTTAGAATAGCCCGCCCATGCGTTCCCCCTCGGACCAGCCAGCCACAGCAGCTGCGGAACCCTAGAGAACAAATTGTGTATAGATGTTTCATTGTATGTTATCAGATAAACGGCTGCAGCTCAACCCTCAACATATGGAACAGCTACATCGGTTCTGCATAAGCAGTTTCAGGCTGTCACTATAAAGCTGGATGAGATAGGTGGTAAGGCTCTCGATAGAAGCCAGGGTCTCATGATGAATCGGAAGATTAGATGATCTATCCTCCAACCCGCTTTCCTTCATTAATTCCCTGAGTAGCATCACCATCTCCTGAGCTACCTGCCGGATGTTTCCCGGTTTGGAGCTTCGGTAAAGCTCCAGTTCCTGCTTCATTTCCTGCAAACTGCCGGTAACTCCAGCCTTATTCAGTAAATTGAATTGCACCCGCAGCAGCTGCTTATATGGAAGCAGAGTAAGAGAGATGTCTTGATTAAGAGCCGATGATTGCTGACGGGTGAAAGCCTCAAGCTCCTGACGGCAGCGCTGAAGCACAGCATGCAATTCTCTGGGATCAACAGGCTTAAGTAAATAATCCGAAGCCCCTGCACGCATAGCGCTTTGCGCATACCGGAAATCATGAAATCGGCTCAGGACAATCACCTTGACCTTGGGGAAAAACTCATGCAGGTTATTCAGCAGTAGCTTCCCGCCGACTCCAGGCGTGTGAACATCCGTTATCACAATCTGTACGGATGATCGTTTGATTAGACGCAGGACATCTTGGGCATTCTCAGCAATTCCCGCAATCTCCAGCCCCATGGTTTCCCAAGAGCCATAAGTCTTCACTATTTCCCGTCCCGGAGTTTCATCCCCCACCAGCAGTACTTTAATCATTTAAATCCTCCTCTCTTAGCGGGTATTTGGTAAATACTGAAATATAATTTCCTCACTCAAGACTAATAGAGAACCTGAGATTTCCCGTTCACCAGTGCATTTAATTCGCGTAAATCCTCAGCCAGATGCTCTTCGGTGTATTTGCCTTGGCCGAATCCGATCATTGCCCGCAGCGGCATATATTTCATCATGGCATTGAACATCTCCGGGTTATCCTCCATTGCGCTCTCAAGGCCGAATATCGCACTGTATTTCTTGGCCTTTTCAGCTGTCAGCGGATTGTCCAGCAGGTCTCCAACCGTCGTATTGCGGTGAAATGTCACGGTAAGGGGAATCGTTGACTCCACCTCAATGATCGAGCGAAGTCGGATATCTCTGGATGAAGACCCTACGGCAAGCCAGAATTCTCCGCTTTCAACATGCCAGTCGCGGATATCGGTGTTGTAATAGGCAAAAGCACGCTTATCCAGCTCCAGGGTGATCTCCTTCTGTTCGCCGGGCTGAAGCTCCAGCTTACCGAAGTTTTTTAGCTCCAAGACGGGACGAATCACACTGCTCTCAATATCGCCAACGTACAGCTGTACAATTTCCTTGCCTGGGCGGTTCCCTGTATTGCGGACACTTAGACTGACCTGCAGAGTCTCTGTGTCGTTGATACGGGTTTTATCCAAACGTAAGCCACTATACTCAAAGTCCGTGTAGCTAAGTCCATATCCAAACGGGAACAATGGCTCAATTTCCTTTGTGTCATAATACCGGTAACCTACGAAGATACCCTCCTTGTATTCCACCTGATCGCCTTCGCCGGGGAAATTCAGGAAAGACGGGTTGTCACTAAGCTTCACCGGGAATGTCTCGGCCAGCTTGCCGCTTGGGCTGACTACGCCGTATAGAAGATCGGCAACCGCACCGCCAAAAGCCTGACCGCCAAGGTATCCTTCAAGTACACCTTTCGTTAGCTTCAGCCAAGGCATTTCTACAGGAGAACCATTACTGAGGACCACGATAATGTTACTTTGAACTTCGGCTACTGCTTCAAGCAGCGCTATATGGCTCTCTGGAAGGGACAGATGGGTCCGGTCGTAACCTTCGGATTCGTACCTGTCGGGGAGCCCGAGAAACAATACGGCTCTATCTGCCTGTGCCGCTGTCTCCTTCGCCTCCTGAATCAGTCCCTCGTTGCTATCATCCCGGTCCAGCTCGTACCCCTGCGCGTACAGAAGTGTTGTCTGTTCACCGCCAATCGTCTTCATCTCCGTAAAAGCATCATCCAGCCTAGTCGGATTCACATGCGAGCTTCCCCCGCCCTGATAACGCGGCTTCTTGGCAAATTCGCCGATAACGGCAATCTTGCTCTCCGGGGACAACGGCAGTATGCTGTCTTCATTCCGCAGGAGGACCATGCTTTCTCTGGCCATTTGACGCGCCAGACGGTGATGCTCATCCGCGTTAAAATCAGCATTCTCTTTCCGGTTATCGACCGTTTTGTGGACGAAGCTAAGCAGGCGCTCGACTGCAAGATCCAATGTCTCTTCAGAAAGCTCTCCGCTTTGGACTGCGGCCACAATCTTGGCATCTCCTATACCTCCACTAGACGGCATCTCCAGCTCTAATCCGGCCTGAAGCGCTTTAACCCGTTCATTAACGGCGCCCCAATCGGAGACAACAAACCCCTGGAAGCCCCATTCCTCCCGAAGAATCTGTGTCAGAAGATACTCGTTCTCCGAAGCGTACTCCCCATTTACTCTGTTATAGGAGCACATCACGCTCCACGGCTGGCTGTTCTTGACGGCGCCTTCAAAGCCTGCCAGATAAATCTCGCGCAAGGTACGCTCATCAATAATCGCATTTGTAGACATCCTGCGGTGTTCCTGATTATTGGCAGCAAAATGCTTCAGGGATGTGCCGACACCCTGACTTTGTACACCACGGATATGACTTGCACCCATCTCTGAAGACAGGTAAGGGTCCTCCGAGAAATATTCAAAATTCCGCCCGTTGAGCGGTGAACGCTTAATATTAATCCCTGGTCCCAGCAGAACAGCGACATTCTCCGCCTGACATTCGGCACCAAGTGCTTCTCCTACTTTTTCAATTAGCTCACGATTCCAGGAGGAAGCCATACCCGCTGCTGAAGGGAAGCAAGTCGCAGGCACGCTGTTGTGAAGCCCAAGATGATCCGCGCTTTCTTTTTGCTTACGCAAGCCGTGGGGACCGTCGGTTACCATAAGTGAAGGGATGCCGAGTCGGTCAACCCCTTTGGTGAACCAGAAATCCTTACCCGAGCATAAACCGGCTTTCTCTTCCAAGGTCATCCGTGAAATAAGGTCTTTGATTTCCGTATTCATCTTCAGCCTCCATAGACAGGTTGTTGTGATTGCTTTCATTTTAATATACTTCAACCGCCATTTATGGCATTATAATTGTATAATTGGTATTTTGATCGCATAGGGGGGGATATATAAATGACCGGATCTTTCAACAATTCGGAGGGTGTCCAATATATCTGTAGACTGCTGTATGAAGCCTACCAGATCCCTGTGTTCGCTCTGGACAGCAGCGCCAGAATAATTACGGAGCTCCCGCTTACTTTTGAACGCCGGCCTTCAAGTAAGGATACCCCCAGCATGCTGGCGGAAATTGCTGATTACGCGGATGATGCCGATCCTGAAGATCACACGGGCACTGCCACTGACACTGCGCATCCGCTGATCCGAAGTACAAATTATTTAGAGAATTTCATTATCTATCGCTTACCCCGCGAATTTGGTGAAACGGATACCATTGTTATGGGTCCTTCCCTATATGCTCCGATTATTGAAAGCAATGCAGCCACGGTATTTCGTGATAACAATATTTCAGTGAACCAGCAAGGACCTTGGCTTGAATATTACGGCAGCTTGACCGTATTGTCCCGTATGAGGTTATACCATGCCGCGATGCTGCTGTTTTCTCTAATCACTGGCAGAACTTTATCCATCACCGAGCTGTTGTTGGACAATTGTACCCTGGAGAATAAACAGTCCACCAGCGAGAGCCCGGACCTGAGTATCTCCTACCGGCGGGAAAATACCTGGCTTCACCACGAGCCTACGCTGGAGAGAAATCTGATGCAGCATGTCAAAAACGGCAATATCGAGGAGCTGCTGAGGGTTCAGGCTTCCTTTTCCGAAGAGAGCTATGGTCTTCTCTCTAAAAAAAGCCATTTGCGCAGCAAAAAAAACCTCGCCATCGCCTCGATCACCCTGGGGACAAGAGCAGCTATTGAAGGAGGCCTGTTCTGGGAAATAGCCTACACGCTGAGCGATTTTCACATCCAGCATATTGAGGAGTTGAAGGATGTCCCTTCGGTTGAAAGTGCCCAGTTAGCCGCTTTATGTGATTTCGCTGACCACGTCCGCAACAACCGTAGAGCGAAGCTGTCGCGAACCGTTGCCCTCTGCCAGAATTATATTTTCAACCATTTATATGAGGAGCTTTCATTGCCCCTGCTCGCTGAAGTTGCTGGATTGCACGGGAGTTACCTCTCCCAGCTCTTTAAGAAGGAGTCCGGAATTGCCATCAGTGATTATATTCAGCGAGAACGAATTGAGGAAGCCAAGCGGCTGATAGAAGTACCGGGCATTACATTGTCTGACATCGCTACCCGGCTGCATTTCAACGATCAGAGTTATTTCACGAAAGTGTTCAAGAAATATACCGGTTCCACTCCGCGGCAATTCAGGGACAACCGGGGAATTACATCCTAAGAAATCCCTTTTGGCTCATAGCTTTTTGGTTCAAATCATGCCATAATCTACGCAAAGCATTTATTGATAAGGAGCGATGGTAATGAGCATCGGAATCATTTTTGTGGTTGTGTTTGCTTTTATTATTGTACGTGCGATTCTGCGGGATAATCATTCCGGCGGCGGTGGCAGCTCTAAGAAATACAGGAGTGACGACATCTCTAGCAGTTCATTTTTTGCAGGCTCAACCGATCTCTTCATTCCTGACGACAATTCTTCCACGAATCATCATCATCATCACGACGGCGGCGGCCATCATCATTCCGGGCACGACAGCGGCGGATGGGGCGGAGACGGTGGCCATGGAGGCGATTCCGGTGGAGGCGGCGGTGATGGCGGTGGCGGGTGCGACTAAGTCGGTACAGTTAATAAGGCTCCGCTGTTCCCGTTGTCCGGGATCGCGGAGCCTTTGTTTTCGTCCTGTGAAGGGAAGTTTCAAGCCTTTACCATAGTTACGATTAATCCTAAGCAACTACCTCAAATCTGCTGAGTAATACATCTCCATGGAACACCAGATATATGCTCGTCGCCTGTAGGTCCGGAACTATAGATGCTGAAAGTTCATTCCACTGCTGCGGCTTCAAACCTGCGGATACCTTAAGCGTTCCTGCAAGAGGACCCTCCGGCTCATTCATCCGAATTTCTATGCTGCCTCCGGTAACGGAAGAGACCCATGCATGAAACCGGCTGACACCATTCTCAAGCTGTACATCCTTAAATCCAATCCAGGCTCCGTCCTCTTTAGGTCTTACACTGGCACCGCCTGCCTTGCATTCATCCAGATACACCGATTGATAATCATCATAATTCTCTGCCTTGGTTGGAAGTGCAAGATTACGCGGTGGAACCGTCTCGCCATCCACGGTTATCGTCTCCTGCAGAAGGATATCTCCCGAAGAACGGCCAATCATCAGTGTGTATTCACCCTTTTCCACACAGAACTGTTCTCGTGTTACATCCCAGAACGACAACTCAGATACCGGAAGCTCAAACTCCACAGTCTGCGATTGACCCGCGATGGTTGGGATTTTGCGGAATCCCTTCAACTGTTTGAACGGCCGCGTCACCCGGGAGTGTACAGCCTGCACATACAATTGAACGACCTCGTCCCCATCCAATTCCCCGGTGTTATCCACGTTTACGGAGAGCTTGATGACGTCATTTGGTTTATATTCGCGCGAATCCAGACGGAGATTGGAGTAAGACACTTGTGTATAACCCAAACCATGTCCGAACGGATACAACGGTTCTCCGTCAAAATACATATAGGTCCGTTTGCCCTTGATAATATCGTATTCCATCAGCTCCGGCAGTTGATCGACAGAACGGTACCAGGTCATATTCAGCTTGCCGGAAGGGCTGTAATCTCCGAACAAAATATCACCAAGCGCATTGCCAAGCTCTTGTCCGCTGTGGGAAGTATAAAGCACCGCCGGAATATGCTCATTGATCCAAGTAGATGAAATCGGATAACCTCCCACGATAACAACCACTGTATTCGGGTTCGCCGCATACACCGCTTTTACTAAACGTTCCTGCTCCTCCGGAAGGACAATATCCGGTCTGTCGATCTCTTCTTTACCGTTCAGCAAAGGGTGATTGCCGACGAATACGACCGCCGTCTCCGCCGCTTTAGCCGCTTGAACTGCAGCTTCCACGCCGTGTTTTAGAATGATTTTGGTAAAAGAGTGCGCATTCTCTGCTCCGTCCTCTGTCGCTGCCAGCAGCGAACCGTTCCCGGCATCCACAGTTATTGCTTTATTGTTCCATGTGCGCAGCGATACACTGCCATCCGGACCGGGTACCATATTGAAGGCTTCCTTCACATACCAGCCGTAGATTTCATCAGCTGTGGCAGTAAGAGTCCCCTGTTCGCTCAGCGTAACATACTGTCCCCGGCTTGTGGCTTTCAGGATATGGCTGTCCCAGCCCCATGCGGTGTGCTCGAACAATTCGCCTTGCTCGGCCTTGTTATGCAGAACCGAGAGCCTTCCGTCTTCACCCGTCATTCCCACCGTTAGGCCGCTATCTGCAGAAGTCAGCTGGATATGGTCGGAGCCGCTTTCGAAGCTCACCTGCTTACCCGGAAGCTTCTTCATGATGCCTTGAAGCGGAGTAACCCCGTAAGGCAGTGTGCCGGAGTACCAGTCACGGAACACTTCGTCTCCCAGTGGTCCGATCACGGCAACCTTGGACAGCTTCTCTTTGTTCAGAGGTAGCGTATTATTGTTATTTTTGAGCAGGACGATGGATTGTTTGGCTGCTTCCAGTGATAAGTCGATATGCTTTTTGCTGAGAATTACTGAATCATCGATCGCGGCATACGGATTAGCACTTTCTGGATCAAACTCTCCCAGGCGGAAGCGGACTCTGAACGTATTGGAGAGTGCCCGGTCCAGGTCCTCTTCATTGAGCAGCCCTTGTGTGAGCGCCTCATGAACGACTTTGATTGTCTCTTCCGTTTCTTCCGTCACGCTGTCAATGCCATTACGGATCGATTCCGCCATAGAAGCGGCAAAAGACTCATAATAATGATGGTCCTTCACAATTCCGAACAAATCCCCGGCATCGCTGACAATGAACCCGTCCATCTCCCATTCGCCTTTTACAATCTCCTGCACACTCGGATGAAGAATTACCGGCACGCCGTTCACCGAGTTATAGGCCGTCATCATCGACTGCGCCCCGCCCTCCAGGAAAGCGGTTTTGAACGCATTCAAATAATACTCCCTCATATTCCGGGGATCGATGCTGGCGGAGCAGTTGCCCCGTTCGATTTCATTATTATTTCCGAGGAAATGCTTCAGCGTTGCGACCGCTTTCAAATAAACCGGGTGATCTCCCTGTATCCCCTGAACAAGCGCCGTACTGAGCCGACTGGTTAATTCCGGGTCTTCGCCGTACGCTTCTTCAGTTCTTCCCCAGCGTGGGTCACGTTCCATATCGACCGTAGGAGCCCATAGGGTGAGACCGTTGATGGTCGGATTCTTCTTGTAAAAGGCTCTAGCTTCATCGCCGATCGCTGATCCGATTTGTTTCAACAGCTCAGGGTTCCACGTACAGGCCAGTCCGACAGGCTGCGGGAAGGAAGTTGCTTTGCCGAGCCACGCGATACCATGCGCAGCTTCCGTACCATGCTTGTAGGCATCCACGCCGAGACGCTCGATCGCCGCTTGATATTGAGGGATGAGGCTTACCTTTTCTTCGAGAGTGAAACGGGAGATTAGATCCTTCACGCGCTCTTCGAGGGGCAAGTTCATGTTCTGATAAGGAAAAGCTTCGTTCTGCTGGATTGCGGTGTCTGGTGCTTTATGTGCTGACGTATCTACTGCTGTATCTGCCGACAAATTGGCTGTTTTATTAGTTTGCGTTTCCATGTCAATAGCTCCTTTTATCCATTAGTGATAGCGGTTTCATTGCACTCTACCATCATAAAAGATACGGGTTACCGGAAACACCACAACAATTTGCCCAAAAATCCGCTCATAATTAGAGATTAGCGGGGTGGCTAAACATTTCAATGGAACTTTTACCGCTCATTTCGGCCTAACGCCTCATTCAAGTAAATAACGTTTACCATAATTTATTATCATCAAACGAATGTATATACTCATAATGGGATATTCTGCATTTGCAGAAAAGTCTCCCGCTTCAGCTCCTGGCGATACCGGATCCGGTCCATATTAGTTACATGCGGTCCGTATCCTTTAATCTCAATTGCATATTGTACCTGACCCAGCTTCCATACCAAATCAACAAAATATGGCCTCCCGCGCCAGTCTGACACCTCGTATTCAGGATGCCAATTTCTAAAGTGTCCGAAGATCGGCCACCATACCTGCTCCAGAAACAGCTTCTCACCATGCCCATGCCCCCGTTCCAGCCGGTTCTTCCGTTCTCCCAACCTTCTGCACAAATGCTCCTCCAGCCAGCGTCCATGATCTTCCACAACCCCCGTCTTACTTCCCCTTTTTAGGCACAAAAAAATCCCGTACCCCTGCTCAGGGATACGGGACGTGCTTCGTCCTGTTTTTCTCACAGTATATTAACCTTGCGGTTAGTGTGTCAATGACTCTGGGTGGTTTAACTGTTCCTTCAATGTTAATGAACTCCAAGCGCTACCGAACCAAACCCGCCGTCCAAGCGCCCAAGCCGCCCTTCATATTCACCACATTGAACCCTCTTTCCCCAAGCAGTTCACAAGCCAGCCCGCTGCGGCTGCCGCTTCTGCACATGACTATCGTCTCCCGCTTCGGATCGAGTTCAGCCAACCGTTCCAGCAATTGACCGAGCGGGATATGTTTAGCTCCCTTGATATGACCTTCTGCCCATTCGGCAGGCTCGCGGACATCCAGCAGTTCAAGGGATTTCTCCGTTTTCAAAAGCTCGGCAACCTCCCGGGGCAGGATTTCCTTCGAAACTTTAAATGACATGATTACTCCTCCTTCTTATGTGGAAAAATACGGTGATTTCAAAATAAACTTGATTTCTTAATCACTATATCATAATATTACGATATAACGATGTTGTCAAAGGAAGGTGATCAATCCCATGGATAATAATTTCAAGGCCTATAACCAAACGGCCGATATTCTTAAAGCCCTGGCCCATCCGGTCAGATTATGTATTCTCAGAGGCCTTATTGAGAAAGGCAGCTGCAATGTTTCTTTTATGCAAGATTGTCTGGATCTGCCCCAATCCACTGTGTCCCAGCATCTCCAGAAACTCAGATCCCTCGGCATTGTAGAGACTGAACGCAATGGACTGGAGATCATTTATTCTGTCAAAGACGAGAAAATCAAGCAGCTGATTCAGCTGTTCCTATAAGGAGGACGTATTCATTATGAGTAAAAAAGTACTAATCGTCGGCGGGGTTGCTGGTGGCGCCTCAGCCGCTGCCCGCTTGCGGAGACTGGATGAATCTGCCCATATCGTCATGTTCGAACGCGATCCGTATATTTCTTTTGCCAACTGCGGGCTTCCCTATTACATCGGCGGTTCTATCCAGGAGCGTTCCAAGCTGCTAGTTCAGACTCCTGAGGCCATGCATAAACGTTTTAATATCGATGTGCGGATTCAAAGTGAAGTTGTCTCCATCGATCCCGTGAACAAGAAAGTCCTAGTGCAGAGCAAGGAACAGGGCGCCTACGAAGAGAGCTACGATGCCCTAATCCTCTCCCCCGGAGCAAAACCTATTATTCCACCATTGCCTGGGATTAACCATCCAAATATTCATACGCTCCGCAATATTCCAGATACGGACCGGATTAAAGCCAAGGTAATGGAGCAAGGCACTACTTCTGCAGTGGTCATCGGCGGAGGGTTTATCGGGGTTGAAATGGCGGAGAACCTTAGAGAAGCAGGGCTTACTGTCACGCTGGTCGAAGCAGGTCCGCAGATTCTGGCTCCTTTTGATCCGGAAATGGCTTCCGGGCTGTCCAAAGAACTGGAAGACCAGGGAATCAATCTGATCCTGTCCGATTCGGTGCAGAGCTTCGCAGAATCCGGAGATCAGATCGAAGTCTCCCTGGCCAGCGGAACGGTTGTTAAAGGCGAGATGGTCCTGCTGGCGATCGGCGTCTCACCTGACACAGCTTTTCTGAAAGACAGCGGCCTGGAATTGGGTCCACGCGGACATATTATCGTTAATGAACGTATGGAGACCAACGTGGAGAATATCTATGCAGCGGGTGATGCCGTAGAGATCGTAGATTTCGTTAATGGCAACAAAACTGCAATTCCTCTGGCGGGTCCCGCTAACAAGCAGGGCCGGATTGCAGCAGATAACGTCTGCGGTCTCGGTACAACCTATAAAGGATCTCAAGGAACCTCGATTATCAAAGTATTCGGTTTGACCGGCGCCTCCACCGGCAGCAACGAGAAGACGCTTAAGCGACTCGGAGTTCCGTATCAGGTGGTTTATGTGCATCCGAACGCCCATGCCTCTTACTATCCCGGTTCTACCCCGATCTCCTTGAAGCTGATTTTTGATGACAAAAAGGGAACAGTGCTCGGAGCGCAAGCTGTCGGCTATGACGGTGTGGACAAACGGATTGACGATATCGCCACCGTTATCCGGTTTAGAGGTTCGGTTACGGATCTAACGGAGCTTGAACTGTCTTATGCGCCGCCTTATTCCTCTGCGAAGGATCCGGTTAATATGGCCGGTTATACCGCAGAGAACGTTCTGCAAGGATTGACGAACGTATTTCTTCCGGCAGACTTGGAGCAAAGAGACCTGCAAACTACACTTCTGGTAGATGTACGCTCAGAGCTGGAGCATGCGGGCGGACATATTGAAGGCTCCCTTAGCATCCCGGTGGATGAACTTCGCGGACGCCTGTCTGAGCTCGATCCGTCAAAAGAAATCTGGGTGTACTGCCAGGTTGGACTTCGCGGGTATACAGCTTCCCGGATTCTGGCTCAAAGCGGTTTCCGCGTGAAGAATCTTACCGGCGGTTTCAAGACGTATCAAATGAGCAGATATATCCCTGCGCAAAAAAAGGGCAGTGGCACGGCAATTGCAGCTAAGCCTCCTACACCGGCAGCCGTTGCTACTCCTCCAGCTTTAAAGCCCGATGCCGTTCTCGACGCCTGCGGCCTGTGCTGTCCAGGACCACTGATTCAGGTGAAGCAGAGTATGGATCAGCTGCAGGAAGGCCAGCTACTGAAAGTGACCGCCTCCGACCCGGGCTTCTATGAAGATATCAAATCGTGGGCTAACATGACACGAAATACTTTGATGCAGTTGACCAAGCAGCCGAACGGGTTGATCGATGCTTATCTGCGCAAGGGAATATTCACTGCTCCAGACAGAACAGCTGAAATTTCTGCCGCAGCACCAGCTCAGACTGGTTCTACTGCATCCGCCGCCGCACCACTACAGCCGGCGGCTGGACATGACGCAAGCACCATGGTCGTCTTCAGCGGCGACCTGGATAAGGCAATTGCCGCCTTCATTATCGCCAACGGAGCGGCAGCCAGCGGCAAAAAAGTCACAATGTTCTTCACTTTCTGGGGCCTGAATATTCTTCGTAAAGAGGAGAAGATTCATGTGAACAAGAGCTTTATGGGCAAAATGTTTGGCCTGATGATGCCGCGGGGGAGCCGCAAGCTCTCCCTCTCCAAAATGAACATGATGGGTGCCGGCCCGCAAATGATTCGTTCTCTAATGAAAGATAAGAATGTGTCCTCCCTGGAGGAGCTGATCCAATCGGCAGTAGACCAAGGTGTCGAAATCGTCGCTTGTCAAATGTCCATGGATCTCATGGGTATTGCCCGTGAGGAACTGGTGGACGAAATCTCTGTCGGCGGTGTTGGTTATTATCTCGGTCAAGCCGACCACACGGGGCATAATTTGTTCATCTAAAAATGAAGCGCAGCAGCCTGTCTATAAAGACAAACTGCTTCGCTTTTTTCGTTCTGCTTTAGATCATTTTTTTTCCATATTTATTTTATTGTAGAACTCATTGAAATCCCCTGCGTTCAGCGGCTGCGAGAACAGAAAGCCTTGGCCTTCCGTGCAGCCCAGCTGCAGAAGAGCGTTCTCCTGTTGCTGTGATTCAATACCCTCCGCGATAATATTCATATCCATGCTCTGGGCTAAATGGATTATGGTCGATAATACCTTATAATCCTTGTGATTCTCGTCGGTTTCACTGATGAAGGAACGGTCGATTTTCATCGTATCTATCGGAAGCCTCTTCAGATAGCTCAGGGAGGAGTACCCCGTTCCGAAATCATCAATGGAGATCGTGAAGCCTAGCTCCTTCAGCTGGAACAGAATCAACAGACTTTCATCCGCCCGCTCCATAATGCTCTCCGTGATCTCCAGCTCCAGATAATGAGGTTTCACTCCGGTTTCATCCAGAATTCTCATAATCTTAAATATCAGGTTCTTATCATAAAACTGCCGAATGGATAGATTAATAGAGAGCGGCAGCAAGGAATGGAACTCTTCCTCCCATTTCTTCAGCTGTCTGCAGGCTTCACGGATAGCCCATTCCCCAATCGAAACAATAAGCCCCGTCTCTTCTGCGATCGGTATAAATTCAGATGGGGAGATCGTGCCGCGCTCGGGATGGTTCCACCGACTTAATGCTTCGGCGCCCGTGATTCTGCTGGTGATCAGATCATATTTAGGCTGATAATAGAGCTCCAGTTCATTCCGCTCAACCGCATGGCGGAGCGCATTCTCAAGAACCCGCTTATGATTAATAATCTCATTCATTTGTGGCATAAAGAACCGGAAAGTATTCAGTCTTTTTTCTTTGGCAAAATACATCGCCGTATCTGCATTTTTAATCAGCGTCTCCAGATCCTCACCATCTGCCGGATAGAGACTGATCCCCATGCTCAGCGTGATGATGACCTCATACGTATTATTGAGATGTGCAAAAGAAAACGCATCTACGATAGAACGTGCGGCAGCAGCAGCTTCCTCCCTGGTGACCTGTTCCAGAATAATCGTAAATTCGTCCCCGCCAATCCTTGATACGGTACCGGATGAGCCAACGATGCTGGACAGAAGGTCGGCTGTATTTTGTAGCAGCGTATCGCCCACATCATGCCCCAAGGAATCATTCACAAATTTAAACCGATCCAGATCAATGAACATGACTGCCAGACTCTCTTTGAGGCGTTTCCCGCGAAGGATCGCTTTTTTAAGACGGTCCCTGAACAATCTGCGGTTAGGCAGCCCGGTCAACATATCATGCAGCGCATTATATTTCAGTTGGTCCTCATAGCGCCTACGCTCACTCATATCTCTCAATACCAGCACTACACCGATGACCTGCTCCTCCGGATCAATAATGGGCGCAGCGCTGCTATCAATTGTAATCTCTAAGCCATACTTATTAACCAGAAGGGTATTGTTCTCACTAGAGGCCATCGTTTGTTGACGCAGAGCTTGATAGACGGGATTCTCGATGTCTGCTCTAGTGTCCTCGTTGATTAATTCGAACAGATCCAGAATATCGAGACCCTCCGCATCGATAAAACTCCAGCCTGTGATCGTTTCAGCTACCGGATTCAGGAACGTCACTTTCCCCTTTTGATCTGTAGTTATTATGGCATCACCAATGCTGTTTAGTGTAGTAGCCAGCAGCTGCTCACGGTCTCGGTACAGCTCCTCTTTACGTTTCTGGTCAGTAATATCGGTACGAATGGCAATATACTGAAACGGAACACCATCTGCTACAAATGGAACAATAGTCGTGGTCACCCAGTAGAACTCGCCATCTTTTCTCCGATTCTTCACATCTCCCCGCCAGATGTTACCCGCAGAAATCGTCTGCCACATCTCCCGAAAAAAAGTCTTGGGGTGATATCCGGAGTTAATGATCCGATGCGTCTTTCCGATCAACTCTTCTCTCGAATACTTTGAAATCTCGCAAAACCGGTCATTCACATAGGTGATAATCCCACGGGCATCTGTTTTGGCTACAATGGTCGACTCATCCAAAGCATACTGGATATCTGAAAGCTCTTTAAGTGTATGCTTCAACTCTTCCTCCACCAGCTTTCGTTCCGTAATGTCCGAGCGGATGGCCGTATACTGATATGGTTTCCCGTCTCTGATAGAAGGCACAATGGTAGTCTCAACCCAGTAATACTCGCCGTCCTTTGCCTTATTCTTCACTTCACCCCGCCAGATGTTACCTGCAGCAATGGTCCGCCACATCTCCCGGAAAAATTCCTTAGGGTGATAGCCGGAATTAATGATCCGATGCGTCTTTCCAATCAATTCATCACTGGAATATTTGGAGATCGCACAAAATTTATCATTCACATAAGTAATAACACCTTTAGCATCCGTTTTGGCAACAATTGAAGACTCGTCCAACGCATACATAATGTCATCCAATTCAAAAAGAGAGCGCTGCGTTTCATCCGCCGTATGTTCACGATTTTCACGATTGTGATCTTGGTCAGAAAACATGTTCATTGTCATCAGCACCTCGCATGAATGCATGTATTCTATTATTATTTAAAATTTTAACATACTTTTTGGAAATAATATAGAATCCAATGTGATCCGTATGAAATCGTAAATAAAAAGAGAAGAGACCTGTAACCCCCTACAGTCTCTTCTTCGTTCTGTACGTTTTTTATTACTGAAAATCCTCAAACTAACTCATATACAGCTGCAGCAGAAATGGAAGATTTATAAAGTGGAAATTCCGGAGTCCGAAGCTTCTGGAGAGTTTTAAGCGCTACAACTCCAAACCAAACCGCTTCAGTTCAACAAAAATCCCTTCCAGTCGCTTTCCCTTGTCCGTCAACGTGTATTCTACTCGAGGAGGTACTTCCGGATATACCTTTCTCTCTAGTAATCCGTTCTCTTCTAATTCCTTAAGTCTGAGCGAGAGCGTCTTCGGACTTATTCCCTCCATAGATTTCAGCAGTTCGCTGAATCGCAGGGTGCCTTCGATGAGCAGATCACGGATGATCAAAAAAGTCCATTTGGTCCCGATCACATCAAGTGTCTTGGCAATAGGGCAAGGTTCACCCGGAACCCCTTTGTTCAGTTGAACGGGTTCTGAAACTTGCATAGAAGCATCTCCTAGAAATTATTTAATTTAGCTATCCCAATCATAGCACAACACTTCCCTAAAGGAAACTGTGTGATATTAATATCACTACTTCCCAAAATGAACCTAAACTGTCTACAATACTGGCATAAGGTTTCAGGAACTTACTAACTTGATAGGGTCCAAATTCCAAAAATACAGGAGGAAAGAACATGTTAAACCAACAAAAAATCGTTATTATCGGAGGCAGTTCGGGAATTGGATTCGAAACGGCCAAGCAGGCTCTCGCTTTAGGTGCAGAAGTAATCATCGCCAGCCGCTCCGTAGATAAATTGCGCACAGCACAGGAGAATTTAGGCTCAAATGTTCAGGTTAAGGTGCTGGATACGACTGATGAAGAGCAAGTACAGTCTTTCTTTGAGCAAATTGGCCCGTTCGATCATCTTGTCATCAGTGCTGCGGAGACATCCGGCGGGCCTTTTCTGGAGATGGACACCGCCCAGGCGCGGAATCTGTTCGAGAATAAATTCTGGGGTCAATATTATGCGGCAAAATACGGAGCATCAAAAATTTCACCTAACGGTTCGATTACCTTTTTTTCCGGAGTTGTCGCTTATAAATCTATGATCGGTTCATCGGTGCTCGGAGCTGTCAATGCAGCTGTCTCAAACCTAAGCCAGACCCTGGCTCTGGAGCTCGCTCCACTCCGGGTAAATACCGTATCACCGGGCATTATTGATACGCCTTCACGCAGTAAGATGCCTGAAGAAGCACGTAATCATTTTTACGCGACGGTTGCTGGCAAGCTTCCTGTAAAGCGTGTCGGAACAGCGGAGGATGTCGCTCAGGCTGTCCTTTACCTGATCCGAAATGACTTTGTAACAGGAACGGTTCTCCATGTGGAGGGCGGGCATCTTTTAACCTAGACATCAATTAGCTCATCACCATTATTCCTGCAAAAGATACAATCCAAAGCATGGGAATAAGATTTACGGCAATGGCTGTTCGAGGTCTGCGCTTACGGACGATCCAGGCTGTAAGCGAGCAGGCCAGAACAGCCACCGGAAACAAGCTGATTAGTACAAAGAAAAATGAGTTCCAAAAGAATATTCCGCTATCAAATAACATAAAGGACATCAACCAGATGATGATCCAAGCCACTAAACAAGCTGTGTAAATAACTTGTGAAATAATCAGAAACGGCTTCATTCTCACACCACTCCTCCATATGAACTAAATACGCAGCCCTATCAAAGTTATAGCTCCGAGTCGCAATCTCCGGACAACCATTCCTCTTGCAGCAGCTTCCTAAGCAGCTTCACATTCTCATCCCCGATGACCTCTGCGATTTGCTGATCCAACTCTCGTTTGGTCTGTTCCATGCTTTCGTTATTGGCTTGACCGGTGTCAGTCAGGACGATGTGTTTATCCCGTGAGTTCCCTTTCACCTCTGTCATCTTCACTAATTGTGCGGATAATAATCCTTGTATACACTTATGTGCACCTTGCCGGGATATACCGATCAATCTGCTGATTTCAGAAATCGTCAGCATACCATTCTTCTTCAGAACCGCCAAAATATGCGCTTCCGTTTTGTTGATTGGCTGCCCGTTGCTCTCATGAAGCCGCTTGCGAAGCTCTAAATGCTTATCACTAATTAAATCAATAAGGCTTATGCTTAGGGTTACTTTATCGTATTCCATACTTTTATCTCCCGTTCTTTTCGTCAACCAGGTTGACAAAGTTAAGGTAATATCGTTATTATAATTCAAGTGTACGTCGAATAACAGTTGAGATAAAGGAGCTTTAATATGGGGAGAAATAAAAAAGAAGCGTTGGTATTTACTTCGATAATGTGTTTTTTCATGGTGCTGGTGATGTGCTTTTATAATGTGATCTTGGTCCAAGGGTTATCCGGTTCTGTGTTTAAAGAGGTGGGCATTGCCATTCTTCCGGCGTTAGCCATTGCACTTATCTTAGATGTGTTCGTGGTCGGCAAGGTCGCCAAAGGTCTCGCCCATAAGTTAATTAAAGCTACTGACCCGGTTATAAGAAAAGTTCTCACGATCTCTTTCTTTATGGTCAGCGGTATGGCTCTGTGCATGTCCTTATTCGGTTCCCTCATGCATTATGGATTCAGTAGTGATGCGCTGAGCCGCTGGCTGCCGACCTTCGGGATTAACTTCATCTTTGCCTTACCGCTTCAAATGCTTCTGGTTGGCCCATTGACCCGTTTCCTCTTTATAAGAATTTATCAATGAAATCAAGCACTTTATTGACATTCTCCTCCGTTTCAAATTCGGGTCCACCATGCCCCGCCCCCTCAAGCAATTCCAGACGAACGTTCTCATTTCCAATCATATCTACTAGCTTATTGTAGAAAATAACGGATTGTTGAGTTGGAATAATGAGATCCTTCGTACCATGTTGGATAAAAAAGGGCGGTGACTGCTTAGAGATATAAGTCTCGGGATTAGCCGCCTTCACTTTATCCGGAACCTCGGTGATGGTACTGCCCAACAGGATAGATTCCGCCGAATCAGCAGCATTATGAATCTGCAGTCCTTTCACACCGCTCTGCTCAAACAGCTCGTCCATGCTCAGGAAATCCGTCGGCCCGAACCAATCGACTACAACCTGAACATCGCACGGGAATGCTGTATTCCCCGTATCTTCAAAAAACTTGTGATGAGCTGAAGTCCCCGCCAAAGATACCAAATTCCCTCCTGCGGAGCCCCCCCATAGGGCTATTCTGCTTGCATCCAGCTGATACAGCTGGGCATTGGCTTTAATCCACCAGATCGCAGCCTTAACATCCTGAATTTGAGCCGGGAATATGGCTTCTCCGCTTAAACGGTAATTGACGGAGACCACCGCATATTGTCTTTTGAGCCCTTCTAGCATTGGCTTCAGTTGGGTATCCGCCTTATCCCCCATCATAAACGCGCCACCATGAACAGCCATAATAACCGGAAAAGGGCCATCTCCGTTTTCAGGCCAATAAATGTCCAGCTTTTGTGATTCTGATTCAGAGCCATAAGACAGGTCAAGCCGCTTGCGCTGAATATGATCCGTATTCATTAGTTCATCCGACATTATTGTTCATATCCTTTCGGCAATACATATGAGAAGTTTAAGAGTAAACTGTACCCTTAATCCTGCATGTTTCCTGCTTTAAGATTAATCTGGAGTAACGGAAACGTCCAGTCGATTCATTATCCTAGAACTTTTTTCACGTGAACTCAGCTCCGATTAGGGATGCGCTGTTGCACTTCTGGTTAGAGGCTGCAGGTTATGAAGACGTTGGTTCTCTTAACCGGTTCAATCTGACCAAAGATGGCAACCATGGTGGAGCCTGTGCTTCTCACTTATGTTTTATGATATTCGAGTTTCCCGGCAAACCACGAGTAACGAGATCCGTTGAAACTATTAACGGGCTATTAGTTATATAATACAAAAAAAACCACTGCTGAGTGATCAACAGTGGTTCTTCGTTGCTTGGCGGCGTCCTACTCTCCCAGGACCCTTCGGTCCAAGTACCATCGGC
>NZ_JBGJZO010000022.1:0-16265 GCF_042610485.1 Paenibacillus oryziterrae
GCCTCAGTCCCATTGAATTCAGGACCAAGACCGCTTAGCTATCTTTTATTTTTTGTACTGTCTACTTGACGGGGTGCAGTTCACTTCTATGGCCCTCGGAACACCCTCTTTAGGTGAAACAATCATATGCTTATCAAAGCGTGGATTCCGCTACAAGTGTGAACGTCTTGGGAATCCCTTTGTCGTACGTATCCGAAGATAAATTCGGCTCCTCCACCAGCTTGCGGATGATCAGTCCGCTCTCAGCGGCAGCAGTAACGATCTCTCCAAGTGTCCAACGCCGCCAGTATACACTGCTCTGATGCGCACTACCTGGAGCAATACCACCGTCCGGCAAATATTTGGAATAGGATACCTTCTTCTCCTCGAGTGTTGTATCGAAATAATCCCCGGTTACTTTATGCTTCCGCACTTTCGCCGTGGAGCCCCGCGAGGAGATCAGCTTTGTTGTTACCGGATGAAAGTCACGGAGCACAAAGGTTCCACCAGGTGCCAGCAACCGTTTGGCGATATCCATGAATGGTCTAAGATCGGTGAAATAATGCACGATTCCTTGTTCTGCAAAAACAATATCATACGATCCGTCCAGCTTCTCTTCCGGAAGCTTAAGCACATCGGAGACGATATAATCCAGCTGCACACCTGCTTCCTGTGCCAAATCAGCGGCATATCTGCCATTAGCCTCCGAGAAGTCAGCAACGGTAACCTCTGCTCCAAGCAATGCAAGCGCAACAGCCTTCATACCGTTGGAACCCATCAGATTCATCATTTTCTTACCCGTTACATCACCAAAATAGTCATATAGCGGATACAGCTTGCCCGCCGGATCTTTGCGCAGCTTGGCAGCTGCTTCTGCCGGTGTTCCGAAGCGGCTTGTCCAGGCACTGTATGTATCCTCATTCCATAGTTCTTCGCTTGTTGGTGTCTCGCCCACATTCCCGGAGACTTCCGTTTCTTTGTAATTATCGTTCATCAAGCTACCCCTTCACACCATTAATATCTGTCTATGACGCATTCTCCAGTGCGAGAACGGCCTGATTACTCTTTTTGCGCCCTGCGTAGAGGTATGCACCTAGTCCGGCCATAACAAGCAAGCTACCAGCCCACTGTAAGGACGTCAACTGTTCGTTAAGCAATAGATAAGCTAGAATACTTGCTCCAACCGGCTCTCCCAAAATATTCATCGACACCGTTGTTGCCGAGACAAATTGCAGCAGCCAATTAAATAAGATATGTCCGAACACCGTCGGTACTACTGCCAAAAGTACAAAGATCCCCCATTCACGCGGCGGGTAGTCAAAGAATGGAATGCCCATCGTCACGTTGTACAAAGCAAACACTAGCGCTGCCGAGATAAAAACAACCAGACTGTAAAGATAGGACGGCATCCGTACAACAACCTTTTGACCAATCAGCAGATGGGCAGCCACAGCCGCGGTTCCTCCAATGGACAAAAGATCACCTTTAACATTATCTGCAGAAATACCAATATCACCCCAGCCGATAAAAATAACACCAGCTATCGCTATGCCCATGGCCAGTATTGAGGATAAGGCTGTCTTTTCCTTAAAAAGAAAGAACGCTCCCAGCATAATAAATACGGGCTCGAGTGCCATGATCATGGTCGAACTGGCTACCGAGGTATATTTAAGCGAACCCATCCACAGCAGGAAATGCAGAGCCAGCATCGTCCCGGAGGACATCAGCATCAGCCAGTCCTTTTTGGTCAACACAGCAATCGCTCCCGTATAGGGTCGTGCGAAGGGCAACATCAGTAATGAGGTGAAGAGCAGCCTGTACATTCCCTGCACAGATGCCGGAGCATCTGACCATTTAATAAAAATAGAGGAGAAAGAGATCGCCACGATTCCGATGACCATCAAGAGCGGAACGGGTACACGCGGTGTTTGTCTATTCATAGGTTAAATTCCTTTCCGGATCTGCAAAGCCGCTTTAAATAATGTAACCCAGAAACTGAAAAAATGCAGCCCCTTTTCATGAAAATCACCTAGCGTGAAACATTTAATTTCTTATATTTCGCAAAAAGCATGGTCCTGGCGATGATGCCCGGCTCCATGCTTTTTGTTAGCCTATCTTTTCTCTTACGCCTTACGGCTTGAGCACAACCTTGATGCACTCCTCTTCTTTTCCACCGAACACTTTATATCCATGCTCCGCCTTGCTAATCGGCAGACGGTGCGTGATGATATCCGTGGGATCGAACTTGTTCTCTTTAATCATCTTGTACAGCATAGGCATGTAATGAATAACTGGCGCCTGCCCCATCTTCAAGGTGATATTACGTTCGAACAAGTGGCCCAGCGGGAACATGTTATAGGTCAGGCCGTAGACCCCCACAAGTTGAATTGTTCCACACTTGCGAACAACATCTGCTGCTATGCGGAATGCGCCGAGGGAACCTCCCTGAAGCATCAAGGTAGTCTCCACCTTCTCCACAACCGTCTTTTTAGCGTCCAGACCGACGCAGTCTATCACAACATCGGCTCCGCCGCGTGTAATTTCCTTTAGATGCTTCTCTATATCCGCCGTCTCTTCAAAGTTATAGATTTCAACGTTATTGGTTAATTTCGCATGCTGCAGCCGATACGGTACGTGATCGACAGCGATCACCCGGGAGGCACCCTTCATCCAGGCAAATTTCTGGGTGAGCAGCCCGACCGGACCGCAGCCAAGCACGATGACCGTGTCTCCTTTCTTCACACCGGCATGTTCCACACCCCACCAGGCAGTAGGCACAATGTCAGAGAGAAATAGTACCTTCTCATCCTCCATCTCCGCATCCTCTGGCACGACAAAAGGACCGAAGTTTCCGTAAGGAACCCGCAGCAGCTCGGCCTGGCCCCCCGCGTATCCTCCATAGGTATTCGAATACCCCAGATATCCGCCTGTATCCTTGGCATCATTGGCATGATCGCATTGGCTCTCCATCTCATGCTGGCAATAGAAACACTGGCCGCAAGCTACATTAAAAGGAACAATGACACGGTCACCCTTCTTAACCCTAGTTACCTCCGGACCTACTTCTTCGACAATTCCCATCGGTTCATGACCGATAATGTAATCATCATTCATACCCGGTATTTCACCATAATAAATATGCAGGTCCGAACCGCAAATCGCCGTGGTTGTAATGCGAACGAGAATGTCGTCCTTCTTTTGCAATTTGGCGTCGGGGACTTCTTTTACTTCAACCTTATTTTTCCCTTGGTAAGTAACTGCCTTCACGATGATGCACTCCTTTGGTAATATAATGGAAGCATTGGGCTAATCGGCGTGTATTACTATGTTATAGCCCCAACCTGCCAATAATTATCCAAGGAAATCTTAAATCGTTCCGACTGCTTTAAGCAGCGGGGAATACATCATAAGCGCATGATTCACAGCTACTTCCTCATCTTCTGCCAACTCGCCGCTAAGAGTCACGGTTCTGCGTCTGATGCTGTTGCTGCGGACATATCCGCCCCAATGCTCTAATGTTATTTCATGAAATCCCTCATACACCTCATATATGTACAGCGGACTATTCTTGCTTCTCCAGGTTCCATGCAATTCGGAATCATCGAGCCATAGCTTCAGTTGATAAGTACTTTCCGTACGATTCTCCAGTTGCAGATCCAGATAGTTATATGAACAAGTAGCTCCGCTGCCAAAAGGCTGTGTCCGCTGCTCGTCGGGAAATACATCGTAGCTGTGCCGATGGCGCTCCGTCACGGTAAGTGGGGTGTGCAGTGTCATCCAGTATATAAGATTAGAGAGCTGACAGAGTCCGCCTCCTACCCCGGAATGAAATTGTCCATAATGAAGAACCATCCCTTCCAGATACCCTTTACGTTTTGACGGCTTGCCGACACTGCGCCAATAAGAGAAGGTCTGACCAGGTTGTATAATAAGTCCGTTCAGTTTCGCGACGGCAAGATGAAGATTTGTAATCTTGTTATATTGAAGCTGCATATCCACATCCCGCAGCCTGCGCAGCAAAGGAGTGGCGTGACTGATTACTTCGTAGGGCAAATCTGCCGCTGCACGGGTGCGGGCTATCTTACCAGGTTTCAAAATCCACACTGCGTATCTTTTCCAGATAAAATATTGCTTGCCCGCGATCTTTCTAAGTTTGGAGCGTTTTACCGGTTTCATCGCAGCTTTGGACTCAAAATTCACTGGAATGTAACCTCGCTCTCCGGAAGCAGCTTAACAAATCTGCCACCAAGAATATGATTCTGCAGTTTCACCATATCCCCGCCGCTCAGCATCTGGCTATCAAATGTGCTGTGGGCATCTTGTACGAGTATGTTGCTGTAGCCCAAACTGTAAGCTCTTCGGCAGGTGGTATCGACACAGAACTCACTTTGCATCCCGGCAATCACCAGATTCGTAATTCCGCGCTCCTGTAATTTATCGTTCAGCTCTGTCCGGTGGAACGCATCCCATGTTGGCTTCTCGACAATCAAATCCTCTTCATGCGGCGTAATACGGGCGCTGATCTGCCAGGTTGCTGTTCCTTTGGTATATTCCTCATCCTCTGTGTGCTGAATATACACGATCGGGATACCTGCAGCACGGGCTTTCTCCAATAGCGAAACTATCCGATCCATAACCCCCTGCTCATCAAACAACCGCATATCAGGATACGAGAACATACCTTCCTGTACATCGATGATCATTAGTGCAGTTTTGCTACTCATCTGCGTTCCTCCTGTACATATGAATTTCAATAATATATAGAAGAGTATACCAGTTCCCAAGAAGAGCTTCAGCATGAAAAAGCCCGATAGGCATCCTCCGGAGAGAACGGCATATCGGGCTGAAGTGAACTTTACTTACGATTACATCAATTTCTTAATGTCATCTTTGATTTGTTCAGACTGTGGTCCAAATACGATTTGAACTGCGCCTTGACCAAGTCTCATGACACCGGAAGCACCAAGTTGTTTGAGTGCAGCATCTTTAACTGCTTTCTCGTCGTTAACGATTAAGCGCAGACGAGTGATACAAGCGTCGATGTTACGGATGTTAGACGGTCCGCCGATGTTTTCCAGAATCTTAGCGGCTCTGGAGGAAGCAGACACGGTACCACCTTTCACAGATACTTCTGCGATTCCATCTTCAACATCATCTTCACGGCCTGGTGTTTTCAGGTTGAATTTCACGATAATGAAGCGGAACAATACATAGTACAGAAGGAAGAATCCGATACCAACCGGGATCAGTACCCATGCGTTGGTGGATAGCTTCATATTAACAAGGTAATCGATCAAGCCGGCCGAGAAACCAAAGCCCAGCTTCACATCAAGGATGTACATCAGGAAGCCTGCGAAACCAGTCAAGAGAGCATGAACTACATACAATACAGGAGCAACGAACATGAAGGAGAACTCCAGAGGCTCAGTGATACCTGTCAAGAACGAAGCAATTGCGGAACCGATAAAGATTGATGCTACCATTTTGCGTTTTTCCGGTTTAGCCGTATGAATAAAGGCAAGTGCAGCACCCGGCAAAGCGAACATCATAATTGGGAAGAAACCAGTCATGAACATCCCTGCGGATTTGTCTCCAGCGAAGAAACGGGAAAGGTCACCGTGAACCAGCTCTCCTGCAGCGTTTGTGAAATCGCCGATTTGAAACCAAGCAATTGTGTTAATAACGTGGTGAAGACCGATAGGTATCAAGAGACGGTTAGCAGTACCGAAGATAAATGCGCCTACAGCACCCAGACCAACAACCCAGTTACCAAAGTCGCTGATAACATCTTGGATCGGGCTCCAGATCATACCTACGAAAATTGCAAGAACCATCATAGATGCAGCGGTTACAATTGGAACGAAACGTTTGCCGGCAAAGAAGCCGAGCCAGTCAGGCATCTTAACATTATGGTATTTCTTATACAGGAATGCAGCCCAAGCCCCTGCGAAGATACCGCCAAGTACGCCCATGTTCAGAACAACGTCATCATTAATGAATGAGAATTGTGCTGGAACGATTTTGAGTACATTAATCAGTACTTGGTAGGAGATCAGTGCGGACAATGCTGCAACAGCATCTCCCGCAAAACCAATGGCTACCCCGATAGCGAAGATTAGCGCCAGGTTACCGAAAATCGCACCTGCACCGGCATTCAGGAAAGGAGCAACATACTGGTTCATAAATCCGCCAACTGCACTGCCTAGTGGAATGTCTTTCTCATAGTTGATGAGGCCAAACCCTTGTAGAATGGCCGCCGCCGGCATGGTAGCTACCGGAAGCATTAGTGACTTACCTAGTTTTTGCAGAAAAGCCAACATAATAAAATCATCCCTTCATCTCATAATAGTGAAGCTCTATAGTTTTATTGCATTGAAACCACTGTAAGAATAGATTCCTTGCCTGCACTAACCTGACCATAATGGCAATCCACATTAGGAGCGGATTCCTCAGTGCTGGTGACGATAACCGGAGTTATGGTCCGCAGACCCGCGTTACGAATAACTTCTAGATCGAATTCAATCAGTGTCTGCCCAGCTTTGACGATGTCTCCGTTAGCAATATGGCTGGTAAACCCGTTGCCCTTAAGGCTGACTGTATCGATTCCGATATGCAGCAGAAGCTGTAAACCGGATGGATGTTCCAGAATAACGGCATGGTTGGTTTTAACTACATGTGCTACCTGCCCGTCAAAGGGTGCAACAAGCTTCCCTTCTATAGGTTCTATGGCGATTCCCTTGCCCATATGCCCGCCTGCAAAAGTTTCGTCCGGCACTTCTGTCAACGGCACCGCTTGCCCGCTTACTGGAGCCGGGATCTCTATAGTATGTTCAGTACGCTGCTCTTCCTTCTTTGATTTCCATTTGGAAAACATAAGTTTCACCTCACTGCTGCAATTTGTTCTTCTCTAATGTCTGAAATAACCGGCGCAAATGCATGGCTAGGAAGCAAATTTCTTCTTCCGGAACCTCTGCGCCCAAAGTGTTTTGCATGACTTTTCCCAGTTTTAGGGCCAGCTTGTATTCATCCTTGTATTCCTTTTTGATATGCTTCACAAAAGGATTATCGACGAGTGATCCCTGAAGAATCCGTTCAATGGAGAATCTCAGGTGAACCATTAATCTGACATGATTCATACTTCCTTGCTCGAATGTGATATTGCGTTCTTCCCGGATGATATCCAGAAGTTCGTTAACAATATTGGAAGCCTTCACAAGTTGTCCTACGGGAACATTGCTAACCGCCGAATATACATGATATGTCAGAAATCCTACCTCATCTTCCGGGATTTGCACTTGAAATTCAGCGCTGATCATCCCTGCTGCCTTGGAAGCGATCTCAAATTCCTTCGGAAAAGTCAATTTGGTTTCTTGCAGGAAAGGATTGACAATGTCCATGCCGTTGCGCAGACGGTAAATGGTGAACTGGATATGGCTTGGGAGTGCCAAATAGATCTTGTCATTTAACTTGTCGGGAAACTGACGGGCGATATCTGAGATAATATCATCGGTAATACTCATTACCTTTGGATCAATATCTTCCAACAGGATTTGGTACTGACTCCATTCCTCCCGGTCTTCCAGCCGGAACAGCTTCTCAATCCTGTGATCATTTCCTTCGATAACACCGGAACCCTTTACCGCAAAACCAATCCCCTTGCCAATAATTACATATTCCTTGCCGCTCTTGCCACCTTGTACCATCACAACATTATTGCCGATGACACGCTGTACTTGAAACTGCTCGTTATCTCTCGCCAAGTTCTCCCTCCTTCCCATGCGTTGTCAGATTTTTTTCCATAAAAAAGAGCCAAGAAAGACTCACATGAATGAGATAATTCTTGGCTCATGCCCTCAACGGTAACACGCCACTTGCATATAAATGATCATTTATGAGTACATAATAAAACATGTTTCGGGTTTACGTCAATGGATTTTTTAAAAAGTCAAGTTTACGCAGAACTATTTTCCAGCCATTTACACATTCGGGTAATTACTTCTTTTAACTGGACTGGTTTGCCAAGAAAATCTGTTGCTCCGGCTGCCAGACACTTATCCCGTTCTTCCTTCATGGATTTGGCGGAAATTGCAATGATCGGAAGTCCCGTCATTTCCAGCTCCTCCCGGATGATAGATAATGTATCATAACCATCCAGATGCGGCATCATGATGTCCAGAAGTACAATGTCGATTGCGGGGTTCTCGCGTACATATTGCAGACATTCAAAACCGTTCTGAGCCGTTAATATATTCATGTCATAGAGCTCAAGCCCACTCTTCAATGCAAAGAGATTCCGGTTGTCATCATCAACAATAAGAACTGTCTTTCCATGAAGTACCTTGTAGTTTTGCTCATTAATATCACCTGAATTGTCATTTTTATTCATAGATCCCAATTCACTCGCAGCAGCAGCTTCAAGCGCTGATTCAGATGGACTGTTCTCATTCTCAGTTTCAAAACCCTCATCCCGGCATGGAAGCAACAGTGTGAACGTGCTGCCTACCCCTTCCTGGCTTTCAACGGTGATGTGCCCTCCGAGCAGCTGAGCAAGCTGAAGCGAGATGGTTAAACCAAGACCGGTTCCTCCAAATTTACGCACAGTGGAACCATCCGCCTGTTGAAAAGCCTCAAAGATCATTTCACTCTTGTCCTCAGGAATTCCTATACCACTGTCCTTCACTATAAAAGCCAGAACTGGAGTTTCCGAGGCATATTGCGATGACCGGAAAAATTCCAGCTTCGTTATTTCGATCTTCACTCCACCGGTCTCCGTAAATTTAAAGGCGTTAGAAATCAGATTTCTGAGAATCTGATGCAGCCTAAGCTCATCCGTATAGAATAAATCAGGCACTTCAGAAGTAACAAAAACTGAAAAGCTCAAATTTTTATTGGCAGCAGTGGTTTCGAAATATCCGTACAGTAAAGAAGGCAGTTCCGTCAGATTCACCGCATCCGCTTCTACCAGCATTTTGCCTGCTTCTACCTTGGACAGATCCAGAATATTATTAATCAGTACCAGCAGTTCACTCCCCGCTGAGTGGATAATTCCCGCATATTCCAGTTCTTCTCCTTGCAATACTTCATTGCTTTTCTCTGCTAATAGTTGGGAAAGGATCAGCATACTATTCAATGGAGTACGAAGCTCATGGGACATATTAGCGAGAAACTCGGATTTGTAGCGTGAACTTTCCTCCAACTGATCATTGTATTTCACCAGCTCGATCGCTGCTTGTTCGGCCATATTTTTCTGGGACACCAGTTCAGTATTCAGCACCATTAATTCTTTAGTATGATTCTGCAATTCTTCAGACTGCACTTGCAATTCCTCAGACTGTGATTGCAGTTCTTCGTTCATAGCCTGTGATTCTGCGTATAGATCTTGAATTTCTTTACGGGTAAGAACAGAATTCAGACTAACCCCCATCATCTTGAGCACTTGATTCAATAATTCAAGATGATGTGAATCCCATCTCATCAAGGATGCCGCTTCAATCACCGCAATGGTTCTGTTCTCAAAGAGAACAGGGGCAATGACCGCATAACGTGGTGCAGTCTTTCCAAGCGCGGATTGGATACGGATGTAATCATCAGGCAGATTGTCAATCATCAGTATCTTTTGATCTATAGCACACTGCCCTACCAACCCTTCACCAAAGTGGATGGTTTGGATCGGTTTCAAGCTTTCCATATTTCCTGCTCCGGCATAAGTATAGACACGTTCAAGCTGATCGAATTTATTGATAATATATATGGTGCCATACTGCATTTCCAGGACTGCTGACAATCTATTGATAAAAATCCTGCTAAGGGAGTGAAGGTCATGAGACTCCTGTAACGCAATAGACATTTGACCAAGCTGTTCACTACTCCATTGCTCCCGCTCAACTACATCCAGGAGACGGTTCGCAGCCTGACCTAGATCATAGATTTCATCTCGGGTACTGACCTCTATCCGCTCACTCATATTCCTTTTCTCAACAATATTATGTATAGCCTTGATTACATCATTCAACGTGCTTACTATACTCCGTGAGATGATAATAGCTGCAATTGCTGATATGAAAGCTACAACACTCCACAGAACATACATAGTGATCAGAAGCGTTTGATTATTATCCTCCATATCATGAATCCGCTTATTGGTCAGAAGCCTCTCACTGCTCCGGAAGAGTTCCGCTTGCTCACGAACTAAATCGATTATCGGCTTGCCCGGATCATTCCGAAAGAAATGCTCAACCGATGTCTCGTTGCCGTTCCGTTTCAGATCCACAACGTATTGTCCGGCTTCATTAATCCATAATTCAATATTCTTTTGAAGCCCCCGCAGATTAACCACTTGTGACGGGTTATCCATAATGATGCTGCTTAATTTAGCATAATTAATCCGCCATTCTACAAGGCCGTTGTTATAGGGAGCGAGATAATCCGCATCGCCAGTAAGGGCATACCCTCTTTGTCCGGTCTCCATATCCAATACGTTTTTTTCAATTTTGTATGTAAGTTCGTGAACCTGCATGTCATGTTCACTAATAAATACGGTTTCCTTCTCTAAGCCCCTGATTCTTGCCGAGACAATCAATAAGAATAAACCTAGCAGGATCAGGATCATGAAATATCCCAGCCCTATTTTACCGCGAATTTTCAAACTCCATCGATTAGTGTCGAACAATAAGGTAACCTCCCGCGATGTTTTATGAAACACCGGATATTAGGTCAGGCAGGTTCACGAAGGTCTATTAAAATTTCTCCGTAAAATAGAGTTTCTCTTTAAGCTGCTTCACATTCATCTCCAGCGTTAGGATCGACTCTTCAATAACCTTGGGGTCGATACCACTGACTGTCGGTCCCCCTTTGGCTTCTGCTTTATATTCGCGCAGTTCCAGCTGCTGCTCCTGCCATTTATCCATCAGATCAGCGATGGTTGCGTAGAAACGTTCATAATCCTTAATCACGCTATCCAAAAAAGAATCCACTTCTTCTGTATCATATCCACGAAGTTTCATACTGAATTCTTTCTCATGGATCGTGAGAGCATCCAATCCTATACCCAGCTGATGAAAGAGTTTCTTCTGCTTGTCCAATCGTCGTTTCATATGTTCGTCCATCTTTAATACCTCCAAATGTATACTGAATCCTGTAGTTCTACCCATTATAACAGGACGTTGATCGCCTGCAAATATCACTATTGGGCTAAAAAGTGTCCTATTATCGTGCTGTCAAGAACTAAAAAAACCGAAATGTCCTACTAAAGGATATCCCGGGTTTATCAGCGTATATAGGTTTAGCTAAAATTATCAGACACCGCTTTGTTCAGAATTCCAAGGCATCGGTCAAGGTCTGTCTTCACTTGTTTTTTGTACAATTTGGCTTTCTCTGCACCATCCGCCGTGAAGTGGTACAAGACGATCTCCTGGAAATCCACCTTTGGGTCATTGCCTTTCAATTGCTTAGTCCGGTACAGCACTCCCTGTTGAACCAATTCATGTAGTGCCCGGTAAATCTCGCTTTGCGGCGGAGCATAACCATGACTTTTGAAATCCCGCCGCAAGTCCTCCAGCATCTGATAACCGTAGCCTTGATGTTTCTCCACCATGGTAATCAAATACACTTTGATAAAAGCCCGTTGGGCAATCATAAATGCCATGAGGCACCTCCTTGGTTATTTCTTCCTTGATATCGTATGCAAGTCTAGTAAATCACTATTTACCATGTTTCACAATATGAATTTTCAAGAGATTTGTATCCCTTTTTTCCGATTTTATGGTGTAAGTACGTGGTTAGGTTGGTTAGCTCTGAAGGGACAAAGGCGGGAAGGATTTATTAGGGGTTTCTATTATGAATTTTTCATATGATGAAATAATAACATTAGCAGTTATTTCGAATGCAATAAAAAAACCGCCTCTCCGTTACTTCCGGAAAAGCAGTTTTGTTGTTGCTCACTGGGTTTTTGCCTTATAATTCCATGATATCCTTAATAAGCATATCAACATTTTCCTTTTTCGTGGCCCAGCTGGTACAGAATCTTACTGCACTATGCGCCGAATCAACTTTTTCCCAGAAAGAATAGGAATATTTGGTACTTAATTTGAGTAAGACATCTTCCGGCAAAATCGGAAACTGTTGATTGGTTGTGGAGTCATATTGTAAGGCGAAGCCTTTATTCACAAAAGCTTCTCGAATCATCATCGCCAATTCTACGGCATGACTGGAAATTTCATAGTATAAGCCATCTTCAAACAAGGTTTCAAACTGGATTCCTAGCAATCTCCCCTTAGCCAGTAATCCTCCCTTTTGCTTGATCATATACCGGAAATCCTTTTTCAGCTCATCTTTTGTGATGACTACCGCCTCACCAAACAATGCTCCTACCTTCGTTCCCCCGATATAGAACACATCGCACAGCCCGGCGATATCTGCTAAAGTTACATCGTTGTCTTTAGAAGCGAGTCCATACCCTAATCTGGCGCCATCCATAAACAAAGGAATGTCATATTCCCGGCAAACCCTGCTTAATTCTTCAAGTTCTCTTCTAGTGTATGTAGTTCCGTTCTCGGAAGGATGAGAAATATAAACCAATCCCGGCTGTACCATATGCTCATGAGCGGAATCATTCCAGTGGGCATTTACTAGCTCTTTTACCTGTTGCGCCTGGATTTTCCCATCATCGCTCGGTAACGTAAGCACTTTGTGACCGGTAGCTTCAATAGCTCCCGATTCATGGACTGCGATATGCCCTGTAGTCGCTGCAACCACGCCTTGATGCGGGCGTAATATGGAAGCAATGATTGTAGTATTGGTCTGTGTTCCGCCAACTAAAAAGTGTACATCCGCATGCTCAGCAGCACAAGCTCTTTTGATATATGCCTTGGCCTTTTCTGAGTGTTCGTCTACACCATAACCGGGTGTCTGTTCTTCATTGGTCTCCAGCAGCCGTTCCAAAATTCGTCTATGAGCACCTTCTGTATAATCATTCTCAAATCGTATCATCGTGTATACTCCCCAATTTCTTCTGAATTAACAACATAGAAGCATGTATTTCATTGATTTCCTCAAGTGATAGATTCTGCAGCAATCTCTTGATTTGCTCATCAGATTTTTCATTCAACCGATTAAACAATGCGGTCCCTTTCGATGTCAATTGAATCAGAATCGTTCTGTTGTCCAATGTTGAATTTTCCTTGCTGAGCACACCTTCTTTCGTAAGCTTGGCAAGGATTCTACTCATGTAGCTGCGGTCAATATCCAATTTCTCAACCAGATGGGTTGCGATGCACCGTTCCATGAAACCAACCTCTAGTATTACCCGTGCCTCTGTGAAAGAATATCCGGAATTCAGCACGTGCCTATCCAATAATCCAAGGATATTCGTATAAAACCGATTAAACTGCCGTATATCGGCTATGATCTCATCATTTAGCTTCATTGCAGCCCTCCTTATTTATGGACTAAGTCAACAAATAATGTAGTGCATTTAGTGGACGTTGTCAACTTTCACCGCCGTAGTATCATGCTATCGGGCAGATTGTTTATTATAGCCTTCTCCGCTAAACTAAAGCTGTATTCGGTCGCGAACATAAAGGAGGCTGCCTATGGGACGTGTAATTATGATGATGAACTTGACACTGGACGGTTGCTGTGACCACAAACAGATGATTGCGGATGAAGAGCTACATCGGTATACGGAGGAACTGATCGACCAAGCCGATGGTCTGCTCTTCGGGCGTGAAATCTACCAGCTTATGGAGACATTCTGGCCGGCCATCGCCAGCAGCGGCGAAGGTCCCTCATACATGGTCGACTTCGCATCCAAGCTCAATCGGAAACCCAAGTACGTTGTCTCGCGGACACTGGATCACGTGTCGTGGCAGAACTCTTTCTTGTTGAAGGGGCCTGTATCCGAAGAGGTGACGAAGCTTACGGCCGAAGGGAAGAACCTCCTTGTTAACGGTGGACCCGGTCTCGGTTCCACTCTGGCACAACTAGACTTGGTGGACGAGTTTCACTTTCTGGTAAACCCTATCGTTGCCGGACGTGGCCCTCATCTATTGGGGGGAGTTCAGGAGATATTGAAACTGAAGCTGACCGAGACCAAACCCTTCGGCTCTGGCGTCGTGCTGCTCAGCTACAAGCCTGTACGTTAAGCCTGGCCGGATCACCAAGTCTTGCGCGGCATATATGGCTAAAAGGGAGCTTATTCTTAAGATATTTATTCAAAAAAGAACGTAGCCCGAGCTTTGCTCGGGCTACGTCCTTCATACCATACTAAAAGATAATAAATTAAAGCTTCTAATTACATGGAGTGTTGGAGCTTAAGTTTATAGGCTTGAAGCTTAAAATTTATCGCGGTTGTACAGATCCGGGTCAGTATCGGCATTCATTGCGCCTCTATTCCCCATCGAGTTGCCGACTCTGGTGTCATCGACGATTAAATCCGGATTAGTCGACCCTCTGTCCATTAGCATTTCACTACGCTGATCACTGGTGTACCGGTTCGAATTCAGCGAACGGTTGTCACGAAAAATATTATATATATCGTCATGTCTACCATGATCATCAACGAGTACTAGAACCTTGCCCTGATCGACATAACTTTCATATTCATGTGCTTCATCTTCAGGAATGCCAAGTCCGACCAGACCGCCTACCAAACCGCCGGCGCCTGCACCAACCGCCGCACCCGTCAAGGTAGCCGCAATCGGACCTGCTGCCAGAATAGGACCAATCCCCGGAATTGCCAGTGCACCTATTCCTGCCAAGAGTCCGGCAATCCCACCGACAACACCACCCGTTGCTGCACCAGTTGCTACGCCTTCGGGAGCCATCGTACCCGTCTCATCAGAAATGCTTCTCATTTCATCCCGGTCACGTGTTACTACAGAGATATCTTCATTGCGAATCCCATGTCTTTGCAGTCCTTCAATTGCTCTGGTTGCTTCTTGCTCCGTATCGAAGATTCCTGCGATTTTTTTAGTCACTTGAAGCCCTCCTTAGTAATTGTCGTTCGCTACATTATTACCCTTTGAGCGAAAGACAAAACACAAAAGAAGAGATATCAAATTTTCATAGCAGGCTCCAGAGTGTGGAATCCGCACGATGGACTGTCACTTATTCGAAGGGCGCACCCGGTTTGTGGGAACTGCTTGCATGGGATCATCCGGCCAATAATGCTTCGGATATCTGCCTTTCAGATCTTTTTTGACCTCGAAATAGGTACTGCGCCAGAAGCTGGCCAGATCCGAGGTCACCTGAATCGGCCTTCTTGCCGGAGACAGCAGGTGAAGCAGCGCTGGTATCCGTCCTCCCCCAAGACGCGGTGTATCGCTAAGCCCGAACATTTCCTGTAGCCGTACAGCCAGAACAGGTGCCGAAGGATTCTCATAATCGACCGGAATTCGTGAACCGCTGGGCACTGTAATATGCGTCGGGGCTTCCTGGTCCAGCGTCTGGCGCTGGCTCCAATTCAGCATTCCTACCAGGGCACGGGTTAAGGGTATCCGCGACAGATCTCGTAAGCTGCGCATACCCTGCAGATAGGGTCCAAGCCAGTCAGAAAGTGAAGTCGTCAGCGCCTCCGTGGATACGTCCGGCCAGTCCTGACGCAGCGAATGCATGAAGATCATCCTCTGGCGCAGCTGTGTATTCCCCTTCTCCCAGGGAAGCACTTCAAGCCCTTCTGAGGCAATGACTCCCAGCAGCACCTCCGCCGCCTCTTCATCCGTAGGACGGTTGTGGCTCGTTTCTTTCAACACCAGACTACCGAGCATTGTACGTGTTCGTGCCTTCACGCTGCTGCTGCCCGCGTCCCAATACACGCCGGATTCTTCGGTTATGCTGCCGGAATGATACTTCAGCAACAACTCTTCTGTCACTTCCGCGGCCAGCATAATTCTACTCTGGGTTCCTTGGTCATCAACGGATGCGGCAACAATATATGGCGAACGTTCCATAAGCTGACCCGGCGCCAATGCCGCACCGCGCCCTCCGGAGAGCAAAAAGGCACCTTCGCCGCGTCTTTGACCGATACGGTCAGGGTAGGCGAAAGAGAGCAGCAATCCGCAGAGGGAGGTATCCACGGGGTCCTCCATCTGCGGATGATGCGCCCGCCCGGGTGCACCGCTCCGGGCGGGGGTTCCCCCTGGCGCTGCCAGCAGCTGCGCCAGGGTACTGCGGCTCTCGCGCTGGATTGCGCGCAGGGCCGCCGGGTCCGCTCCGCCATCATCGGCGGAGCGTTCGTACCGCAGCAGCGCCTCCACGCGCAGCGTGAGGTCGCAGCCCTGGGCGGCGGG